>NZ_JAEHBO010000055.1:0-37595 GCF_016483575.1 Bacillus cereus group sp. N12 | reverse complement strand
GCTGTAATACCGCTCACCTCATGTGCAGTATAACCAGTAAACCCTAGCAATACTGGAATGTATAAGATCATCGGATAATTAATAATCGCGCCGCCAATCCCAACCATTCCTGATATAAACGATCCTATAAACCCAATTATAAAAAGTAATACGACTAAGCTCACCTTACATCCCCCGCCTTCTTAAAAGAAGGTGATTTAAATGAATAAGTTTACATTCCCATCCGAAGCATCTGCTAAATATGCTCCTACCCCAGCAAACTCTACCCCTTCCATAATCTCTTCCTCTTTTAACCCTAATAAATCTACTGTCATTTGACAAGCTACAAGTTTAATTCCTTGTTCTTTTGCCAAATCAATTAAATCCGGCAAAGGCATTGCGTTATGTTTTTTCATAATGCCTTTAATCATCTTCGGCCCCATGCCAGCAAAATTCATTTTTGATAATCCCATCTTATCGGCACCGCGCGGCATCATCTTCCCAAATACTTTCTCTATAAAAGTCTTCTTTACTTTCACATGCTCATCTTTTCTAAGAGCATTCAACCCCCAAAAAGTATGAAATATAGTCACTTCTTGATCATAAGCCGCTGCACCATTTGCAATAATATAGGCAGCCATCGCTTTATCATAATCTCCGCTAAATAACACGATTGTCGTTTTCTTCTGTTGTTCCATGTTGTTCCTCCTCTAAATTACCTATAGGGGTATTTAATTGTTTATAAAAAGGCTCAAATCTTTTATCTCTATGCTATATGACTTTACCTTCCCAAGCTAACATACCTCCTACCATATTGATCGCTTGAAAACCGTAACCTTCTAAAAATTGAACTGCTCTTGCACTTCTTCCTCCCGAGCGACAAACGATAATGTATTCATTATTTTTATCAAGCTCCTGTATTCGAAACTCTAGTAAGCCTAACCTAATATGAAGCACGCCTGGAATTTTCCCTTCCCTCACTTCTTCCACTTCACGAACATCAATTACATGTATCTCTTCATTTCGTAACAATCTTTCCTCTACTTCTCTCGCTGTAATTTCTTTCATCTTAATATTCCTTTCCTTACAAAGCGTTCATACCACCTGAAACATTTATAATGCGCTGAAATCCTAATTTCTTTAATACTTTTGCTGCTTGCTTACTTCTCATCCCGCTCTGACAAATAACGATTACTTCCTTATTCTTATTTAATTGATTTGCCTTACTAACTAACTCATTTAGCGGGATATTCTGAAAGCCCTTCATATGGTTCCCTCTATATTCGCCTACTGTACGAACATCGATAAAGTACTTCCCCTGTTTTCCCACTATACTTTTTAATTCTTTTCCATTTATATTTTGAACACCTTTCACCGGTAAGAACCGTGAAATAACAAACCATGCAGCCAATACAACGAAAAGCGTACTTACTATTGTGTTCATATAACTCCCCCTCTACATTTATAAAATTATTTCTTTACTACGCCTTCTTAATCCAAAACTTTAGTACATCGCTTTCTTCTGCATGCTTTACGATGTCATGACCAGTTTTGTTTGCCCACGCTGGAATATCCTTAATTGACCCTTTATCCGTTACATGTACTTCTAACACTTCGCCCGATTGTAAAGTATCCATCGCTCTTTTCGTTCTTACAATTGGCATTGGACATGCTAAATCTTTCGCATCTAAAACTTGTTTTATATTCATCATCTATTCCTCCAATTTGTTATTAATTATGAACTGCACAGCGGTTTGGACCAATCTCCATTTCACGTTCTTCTTCCACACTCGGATGAATTTTCCCCATATTCGTTTGACGAATTTCTTGATAAGCATTCGGCTGAGGTGGTAGATTCTCCGTTACAATTTTGCGAAATTCATTCTCATCTTTCATATTTAATCCTGCATTCACTTCAAACAATTGTTTTAAATTAGCACTCACAACCCCATTTTCATCCATTTCACTTATTTTTGAATAATGAGCTGGTAAAACAATTAACTCTTGAGATAATTCCTTATAGCGCTTATATAATGTATTTCGTAAATCGCTCACCCAATCTTCAGCCTTACCAGCAAGATCTGGACGCCCGATTGAATCTACAAATAAAATATCGCCCGATAATAAATAGGAATTATCTACAATAAATGATGTACTCCCAATCGTATGCCCCGGTGAGTATAGCGCATCAATTTCGATTTTGGTACCCCCCACCGTAATAACAGATCCTTCTACAAGTGGTTCGTATAAGAAAACGACTTCCTCCGCATCTTTTGGAGGTAACCAATACGTACCACCTACTTTTTCAGCTAACTTACGACCGCCAGAAATATGGTCTGCATGTAAATGTGTATCCATTACATTCGTAATAGTAACTCCATGCTCTTTCGCAAACTTCTCATATGATTCAATCGTTCTTACTGCATCAATAACTGCTGCTTCACCGTTAGAAACGACCATATAAGATAAACAGCCTTTTCCAAGACGATTAAATTGATATATACTCCCTCCGCCCTGTACATCTCCTACTTTGAGCGGCTTTACATATTCACTCCAAGCTTTCATCCCACCAGCTAAATAGGAAACATCGTTGAAGTCAGCATCCAACAATTGCTCCGCGACAAACTGCGAAGAACCTTCTTTCGCACATACGACTAAAATCTCTTTCTCTCTCGGTAATTCATCTACAATATGGTCTACACCATCTAACAAGTCAAAATAAGGTTTATTAATAGAAGATACTTGTTTCCCTTCAATTTTCCAATCTTCATAATCCGTCTCATTACGAACATCTAAAATAAACAACTCTCCGAATAAAACTTTCTCTGCAACATCTTTTGCTTGTAACATCTTAATGCCCATTTAATTACCCCCATAGGTATATTTTCGTTTAAAAAATTTTATTTCTCCACATTTCCTTGCCACCCTAACATACCAGGAATGACATTTTTCACATTTGAAAAACCTTTCTCTTTCAACATTTGGCAAGCTACATCACTGCGGTTACCAGTTCGGCAAACAACATAAATTTGCTTCGTCTGATCTAACGATGTACTGTCTAGTTCACCTAGTGGCACCGAAATAGCAGATGGAATATGACCAAAAGCAAATTCTGCTGCTTCACGAACATCTAATACAATGCACTCTTCTCCGTGAGATAATATATCCTGTAATTCCGCATTCGTAATTGTATGAGGATATTTCACAACTTCATTCACTTCATGTTCATGCGCTTTCCTCACATAATGCATCAATATAGCACCCTCGTGTTTCGTCCCGATATATTGATGCCCTATTTTATTCGCCCAACTTTGTATATCTACCGTAGATCCTTTATCTGTTGCCTCAATTTCAATCACTTGCCCTGATGCCAATCCTTCCATCGCCTTCTTCGTCTTTACAATAGGCATCGGACAAGCCAAACCTTTACAATCTAAACTCATATCCACTTTTATACTCATTATCGATTCCTCCATATTCTATATACATATACCTGTAGGGGTATATTAAAACGTTTTTGAAAATCTGTCAACACTTATGTTTGACAGATTATCGGCTTTTTACAAGTAATTGAACGGCTTCTTTAATTAACTCTTCATTTGAACCATTGCCACTTTCAAACTGTTCACGCAAACATTGCTCTAAATTTGTTCCAACAACTAATCCAATTGTACGATCTAATGCAGAACGAGATGCCGTTAACTGTGTAATAACCTCTCGGCAATCTTTTCCTTCTTCCATCATACGAAGCACACCGCGCACTTGGCCTTCAATACGTTTTAATCTATTTTTCATATCTTGATTGTATTCCACTGTAGACCACCTCCGTAATTATAGCTATATTATATATTACTTTATAACCTTGTATAACATCATATACCCTTTAGGGTATATTGTAAAGGGGGATGTTTGTTTCTCAACCTTCTAGCGGTTAAGTGGTCTACTCTACCTTATTCCTTATAAACTCTTTGTAAAAAGATAATCCATATCGCCACCTAACGCTGCAGCTGTATCACCAGTTTCTCTAAAATCATGTGTATAAATTTTCTCAAATGAACCGAAATCTACTTGCTTATAAAATTCAAAACAAGGGAATCCATCATGCTCTCCTTGAATATCAATACTACCATCCTGTTTCACACATACATTTAATACATAATCCACAGGAGGTGCATACACATTTAACGGATTACTAGCGCTTGCACTCATTTTGAATTGCACACCGTCAGAACTCCATACAATATGAGTACACACAATATTTTCAGTACTCGCTTTTCCTGTTCTTTTATTCACAGAACCGTCTGGATTTGTAACCTTCTCTGTCGTAATACCCGTATTTGCATATGAAAACACTTCTTCTTTATAAAAATCCACTACAACCTCTTGCTCAACTCTAGAGCGCATAGTATTTACCGTATGTGGTGTAAATTCACGTGAATCACCTTCAAATTGGATTACTTTTCCTGTTTCCATATCCTTCTTAGCTTCCGTCCAAGACATTGGAATAAATACACTCGCTCTAATTTTTACGATATGAATCATAAGATACACCTCTATAATTTTATTTTAGATACTGCATAATATCGAGTAAAACAGACCACAATATCGCTCCATAATCAATAGATTTCTCTTTTACGTTTTCTACTTCCTTCTGAAAAATAGCGCTATATTTATATTTAGATTGTCGTTTTAAAACTATATTCCATTTCTCCAGCTAGTGCTGCTGGGGTATCATCCGTTTCTCTGAAGTCATGTGTATATATGAATTCAAATGAACCAAAGTCTATTTGTTTATAAAATTCATAGCAAGGGAAACCATCATGTAAACCTTCAACGTGCACAGCGCCACGTTCATTAACCCGTATAGTCAAAAAATAATCTGCTGCTGGTGCTGCCGCGTTTAACGGATTGCTTGCACTTGCTCTCATTTCAAACGAAACCTCATCTTCACTCCATACAATATTTGTACATACAATGTTTTCTGTACTTGTTTCTCCTTTTTGATACTCAATTGAGCCATCTGGATTTGTAATTTTCACAGTGACGATACAAGCATCTGCATATGTGAAAATTTCTCTTTTATAAAAATCAATATTCACTTCTTGTTCTAATCTTGAACGCTTTGTATTCACAGCGTATGGTGTAAACTCACGTGCATCTCCAGCATATTCAAAAACTCTTCCCGTTGCAGGATCCTGAATAGGTTTCAGCGAAGCATACGGTGCAAATACACTCCCTCTAATTTTAACGATATTAACCATGTGAAACCTCCATCGATTCTATATTATATAAATCATTATTTGTTCTACCAACATAATATAGTCAATTTGATTGACTGTATTATGTATAGTACAATAAGCATTACATATAGTCAACTTAATTGACTAAAAGTGCGGAGGTTATATATATGGATCAAACATTTAACGAGTTAGATCTTACATCGCTTTTATCATTATCATTTAGCACATTAATTACTGAGCTACATGACAAATTAAGTGAATTAGGATTTGAAGATATTAGGCCAGCACATGGTTTTATGTTCAAACGCATCCTTCCTAATGGGGCAACTGGTATAGAGCTAGCTGAGTATTTAGGGATTTCCAAACAAGCTATAAGTAAAATGGTGGATTCTCTTGAGAATAGTGGCTACGTTACACGTAAAACACACCCTACTGATAAAAGGGGTAAAATCATTGTTTTAACCGAACGTGGCTTAGCAGTAATGAAAGCAAAAGAAGAAATAGTAGCTGAAATAGAGCAGCGATGGATTGAAAACATAGGTACAGAACGAATGCACATGCTAAAAGAAGATTTGACAACATTCGTTACTAAAGAAAATACAGAGAAATTATCATCAAATATACGACCTGTCTGGTAAACAAAAAACGAATCCATTTTGATTCATCTTCTTCAAAATGGATTCGTTTTTCTATAGCTGTATTAAAAATCATGAATTTCTTTAAATTTTATTCTACTGAATATATTTTTTACGCGTTATATAATTCCATAACTCTCTTCACAACCAACTCCGCAGTATTCTCCTCCGGTGGCATCAATAAATTCGTAACCGGTCCATACACAACAGGGCTTAATTCCACTTCATACCCACCATATGAGAATTCTTCCTTCGTTGGTAAATAACCAATATATCCATTCATATATCCACCAAAGAAAGCTAATTCATTTTGAAGAATCTCTTTCATTTCTAGGGCAGTTTCTGAAAAAGGTTCCATCGGTATGCCAGAGAAAATCCCATCATTAACTTGAAACAGTTGCACTTCTAAATCAATACTTAACCGCCGCATACCTTGCTCATATTTCTCTAAAACGATAGCAAGCCATTCATCCGCATTCACACCCCACTGCTTCTCAGCTAGTTGGACCATTTTTTGTATCTCATCAATTTCAGGAATATCCTTCAACTTCATTTGCATAGTACTTGAAACTGTCCTTACATTTACAATTGGGCTATATGTAACTGTTGGCAACATCGTTAATACATGTCCACTAAGCATGTAAGCCATTTGGTTTAATGCTTCCCTTGAACCGCGATACTTCGCATTCACATTTCCAGCAGCACCTTGAACAATAATAACTGGGCAGTTTACTATTTTCTCAAGAAGCTCTCTCGTCATCCCCGGATAATCTGCTGACAATACATCACTATCACCTTTTAAAACGTTCGGATGGGCAGTACAAAATATTACAACTCCAGATAACTCCTTCGTTTCAACATCTCTTATTGCTAACATCCCAATTCGCTTATCTACAACACCCTCTATATTCGTTCCCATCTTCGCTTTTCCATCAGATGTTCTCTCTCTTCGGTTTACCCCAATATCACCTGTCATAACACCCCATCCAACTTCACATAGCTTCAAATTGTTATTCGCAGTAACAGCACCGTACACTACATTATTTACTAAAAGCGTTTTATACGACTGTACTAGCGGATCATCACCGACCGTTTCTGGACCGGAATGCGTATGAGTATAAACAACCGTTATTCGCTCAAATGGCACATGAAGCCTACTTGCTACTCGCTCACGAATAAAATTCGTATCTTCTACTAACATCCCAATATTATCAATACTTATAAACACCGTTTTTATTACATCTTTTTCAAATACAAAGATTGTCCCGTAAATACGCTCCTCAATATTATTAATTCCTGTATCTCTATGGTATCCAATAAAATCGATACCTAAAGGTGGCGTAATATCTACCTTACATACCCCTACTTTGCTCATTTGAATCGCTCCATTTCTCTATGTAACTCCCTTTCTTCAAGAATAGCATATTTAACTTTGCTCCAAATAAAAAGAACGGACATAGCATGCTATGTCCGTTCTTTCCATCACACATACTTCCGATGCACCATCTTCCCATCATAAGAAAACACAACGCCCTTACTCTCCACAATCGACTCCATATGCACCGTTCTTCCCCACAGCTGATGAAGATATGGTAATACCTTTTCTAAGTATTTTAAATCGAGCTCGATTCCTTCGTAACTATGTTTAATGTATAATTCTCCGTTCTTTAAGTAGTCTCCATCTTCTACTACTAAGTACGGGAATCCACCATTTGTCCGCATATTTACGAGTTGATCACGTACATGTTCCCATTCTTTATCAATTACTTTATATTCTTTTCCTTGGCGCTGGAATAAGTACATATCTTCTCGCATAACAAGATTTTTATTTAAGTAGTTTCTTAGGAACGATACGTCCCATTCAATTTCGCGTACTTCAAACATTTTCTCTCGACCAGAACCAGGCTTCACACCACGCCTTTTCATTTCTTCTGTCGGGTTGTTGTAGCGTTCTTCAATATCTTCAAACATTTTAATACCGAGGTAGTATGGATTAATGCTTGTTTTTGATGGCTGAACGACACCTGCATTTAATTTCGCAAATTCGATTGCTTCATCAGATGTTAAGTCCATTTCACGCAGTATACGTTGATGCCAGTAGGAAGCCCAGCCCTCGTTCATGATCTTCGTTTCAAGCTGTGGCCAGAAATATAACATTTCCTCACGCATCATCGTTAATATGTCTCGCTGCCAATCTTCAAGCTCACGGCTATATTCTTCAATAAAGAGTAGTAAATCTTTCTCTGGTTGGGGTGGAATCTTCTTCTTTTTGCGTATATTCGATCGTTCCCTCTTTTTATTTCGATCATCTAAATTCCATAAATCATCGTATTGTGATGCTTTTTTCTTTTCCACTTCTTCCTCTTCTAAATCATCAATACTCCATGCAAGTTTCGGACGCATAAGCGACGGATCAATATGCTCTTGAATGGCAAGTACGGCATCTAAAAATGTTTCTACCTCTGCCTTTCCGTACTTATGCTCATACGCTTTCACACGGTCCGCTGTTGCCGCCATACTTTCTACCATATCCCGCTTCGTATTTGAAAAACGAATATTATTTTTGAAGAAGTCACAGTGTGCTAAAACGTGCGCTACGATTAATTTGTTTTGGATTAAAGAGTTCGTATCTAATAAAAAGGCGTAACATGGATCAGAGTTAATAACGAGTTCGTATATTTTACTAAGTCCTAAATCGTATTGTAATTTCATTCTGAAAAATTGCTTCCCAAAACTCCAATGTGAAAACCTCGTCGGCATCCCATATGCACCAAATGTATAAATAATTTCCGCTGGGCATATTTCATAACGCATCGGATAAAAATCAAGCCCAAATCCAGTCGCAATTTCCGTAATTTCCGCAATCGCATATTGCAGTGCTTTATCGTCACTTGCTCTCATTATTTTCCCTCCTTACACTTTCCCTTAAGAAAGTGTATGATGGGGAACAAGCTTTCATGAGGATTGATTGCATAATAAAAAGACACCCTCGTAAAAACGAGAATGTCTCATCTATTAATCTTCAATAATCTCCATCTTCTCCGTAATCGGTGTACGAGCTTTTCCTTCTGGCGCTTTTTCGAAATAACCAATATGAAGAATTCCAACGATACGTTGGCCTCTTGTTAAACCGATTCCTTCTATAAATAATGGATTATAGTTTAATCCACCTGATTTCCAAACACAGCCTAAGCCGCGTTCCCAAGCAAGCAATTGGAAATTTTGCATAAATGCGCATGTTGCAGCGTAATCTTCGTCACGCTGAATTTGACGCGGATCTTCATTCATATATACAACGATTTGTGCAGGTGTGCTTAAGAAACGATCAGATAAAATTTTACCGCGTTTCGCTCTTTCTTCTTCTGTGAAAGAGTTTAATACCGCATCTACTAGTTTCTTACGGCCGTCCCCAATGTATAATTTACAATTCCATGGCTCACGGTGTTTATGATTTGGTGCCCATGTTGCATCGTTTAATAGTTCAATTAATAATTCTTTGTCTACTGCTTTATCTGTAAATGTACGAACAGATCGTCTTTCTTTAATAACATTTGCGATGGAAGTATATGTAGTCATATTTTTCTCTCCCTTATTTTTCATCTATATGTATAAGTTTGTTATTGATATTGATTTTCAATTTCGATTATAACCTAGTTTTTCACTATTAATCAATGTTTTATGTTGGAAAACATATAAAAAACTTCTTTTTCTACTGTGAATAAAAAAACTTAGCTTGTTCACAAGTTTTTCACATTTTATGGAAATGATATGTGTAAAGTTTTCCACATTATCCATCTAGGAGGAGTTTACATGTACAAAAAAATCGCAGTAAGTATGACTATGGCCGCATTATTATGCGGGGTATCTACCTTCCCTGCTTCTGCTACCACGCCAAAGGAAGTTGCAATGCATCATCATAAACCTATTTCAGAAGAAGAAATGCAATCGCTCGAAAAACTCGGCTATAATAAACATGAAATTTGGAAAGCTGCCCACATTGCAAGAATCAGCAAAAAAGAAACTAAGGACGTTTTGGCTTACTATAAGCAAAATAAATCTTGGGAGAAAACCGCACAACATTTCGGTGTAGATCCAAGTAAGCTTAAAAAGCATCATATGAATAAGGAAACAAAAAAAGCATTACTGCAACAATTAGCAACGATGCAAAAATCCACACCAGATGGACTAAAACAAAAAATGAAAGAATATAATATCGGCTTACGTCAGCTCACGGTATTAACAATCATCTCTCAAAAAAGTAATACCCCTCTTGATGATGTACTAAAAATGAAAAAAGACGGTATGGATATTAAACAAATCGCGGAAAAATTAAATGTTAAAAGAGAAGATATACGAGCAGAGATGATTAAATTAGTGAAGTCTATTAAAGAGAAGCAAACAAATTAACACGCAAAAAAGGAAGAGGTATTCACTGCTCTTCCTTTTCTTTATGAACTTTCAACTTTGAAGTATAAATTCCCGTCTTTCCCAAAAACTAACATAAACAAATGATGTAGTAAGGGGTGAGAAATTGTTTCGTTTATCGTCTAAAAAGAAGAAAAAAACAATCTGTTCCATTCCAGATTTTATCCAAACTATGAAAGAATCTAGTGATTTCGTTTCTTATAACATCGTAGAAGATGGGACGCTATGTTTGTTTTATTATAAATCTACAGCTGAATCACTCCTCATTAATCGATTCATTTTAACACCTATAAAAAGAGAATTGGATCACATTGAAACTATAAATGATATAGCAAATATCGTCACACTCGAAGGGATTATTACCAACCCTTCTATTGATGATATTCGTGAAAAATTATTAGTTGGGTATGTACTCATACAGCTTAAAAACGATTCTCAAACAGCAGAATATGTACTTATTCGTGCTGAAAGTTCAGTTTTAGGTACACGATTATATAACGATACCGAAAATGAATATAGTGTAATCGGTCCAAAAGTCGGATTTGTTGAAAATATTGATACAAATACACACTTACTTCGCCGAAATATAGTAACAGAGCAATTAGTTTTCAAAGAAGTTATAGTTGGCTCTATATCAAAAACAAAGGTTATAGTTGCTTACATCGAAGGCATTACAAATGAACAACACATCAATACCGCAATGCAGCGCTTACAAGACGTTGACTTTGATGTTCCTTTTGATGCAACTATGATTGAACAGTTTATTAGCGATAATAGTAACTCACCCTTCCCTGTTTTACTACCTACAGAGCGGCTAGACCGCTCTGTGTACGCATTACTGAATGGAGGCGTTGTTATTTTAACAGACGGTTCACCTTACGCATTAGCTGGACCAGCGACGTTACTTGATTTCTTCGTCTCGCCAGAAGATTATTATTTACCATGGATAGCAGGCTCATTTCTTCGAATGGTTCGCTTTTTCGGAGCAGCATTCTCGCTATTTTCATCAGCTATTTATACAGCTGTATTAACGTATCACTATCAAATGATTCCTGCGGATTTACTAGGTCCGATTATTTTTTCAAGAGCTAATGTACCCTTTCCGCCCATTTTAGAAGCACTTTTTTTAGAAATCACAATCGAATTGCTCCGTGAAGCTGGAGCACGCTTACCTACAAAAGTTGGACAAACAATCGGCATCGTTGGCGGGATTGTAATTGGCCAAGCATCTGTTCAAGCTGCTTTAACGAGTAACATTTTATTAATTGCAGTTGCTTTATCAGCACTCGCTTCTTTTACAACACCAACTGTAAAAATGTCTTCTACTATCCGGATACTACGATTTCCACTTATCCTTTTAGCTGGTGCATTTGGGGGCTTAGGTCTCATTGTAGGATTCGTACTCATATTAGCTCATTTAATTCGCTTAAAATCACTTGGATCACCTTATTTATTACCTCTATATCCATTTCGCGGTTTAGGGACAGCAGAAGGACTCCTTCGTTTGCCGTTTAGTCAAACTGCTGGACGTGCCTCTTTTCTGAGACCAAAAAAGAAATGGCGCTATGACCCAAACAAAGCGAAAGAAAAACGTGACGGTGAAGAGAAATGAAAAATATTTTATTATGCTTTTCCATTATCATTTTAATTGTTCAATCTGGTTGTACAGAAGCACATATAGTTGATACACAGCGAATGATTCACGTAGGTGGATTCGATATAATAAAAGATAAAAAATTTCGCGGAACCATTTTATATCCCGATTACACAAAGGGCGTACAATCTAAACCAGAAACTCAATCAACTCATGCAGGTACAATTGAAACAATCTCTCCCCTTCTAAACGCCAAATCTCCACATACGATCGCTGTAGGTCAAATGCGTGTTGTCCTATTTGGGAAAGCATTTGGTGAACATGGACTTGGAGATGTTATTAACAACTTACAACGTGATCCTAACATTGGCCGTGATGTGCAGCTAGCACTTGTAGATGGTTCAGCAGAAGAATTACTGAAACATGTCAAAACAAATGGATCACTTTATCTATCTGATTTACTGGAGCAAAATATAAAAAACGAGACAATCCCGCGGACAGCTTTAAATATTTTTTTATATAACTTCTATTCATCTGGATGCGATCCATTTCTTCCTTACATTCAAGTATCAGAAGACAAATCTGCTTCCATTAAAGGACTTGCTTTTTTAAAAAAGGATAAAGTGGTTATGTACACCGATAAAAAAGAATCTTTTTTATTAAAATTACTTATTAATCCAACGAAAAATGGTCGCTACGAAGTTCCAATACGTCAAGGTAAGCATAAAGGATTGATCGCTACTCAAAACTTATCTGGAAAAAGTGTTTGTTCTCTTTCGCAAAACGGTGATATTCCGAAAGTTAACATTCACTTAAAATTAAATGGACTCGTAAAAAATGCTCCCAGCTGGCTTGATTTATCAAAGAGTAAAAATGTAACTTACGTAAAAAGACATGTAGAAAAAACACTTGAGAAGGATTTAAACGAATTAATAAAACAATTCCAAGAAAATAAAATCGATCCAATTGGTATACGTGAAGAAATTCGTAGTCATTCAAGAACATGGAACATAAAACAAATTCAAGAAATGTACCCTAATGTAGACGTTGCTGTTCATGTGCAAATCAATGTCGTGCAATCTGGTATCGGAGAATAGTGGAGGTGCTATAATGGCTGAACAAGATAAAACACATACTGTTTCCCCTTATTTCACATTCCTTCTATTACACTCCCTTCAAATTGGAGTAGGTGTGTTAGGGTACCAAAGGATTATTGCGCAATTTGCCGGTTATGATGCTTGGATTTCTCTTATTATCGCTGGTATTGCAACTCACATCGTGTTATTTTGTATGCTGAAAATGTTAGAAAAAGATAATGATTTAATGAATATTCATACGACATGTTTCGGAAAGTGGATTGGAACATTTTTTTCCGTATGCTTTGCTGCATACCTTCTATTATTTTGCCTTACTGTTCTTCGTTCATATATTGAAGTCATTCAAGTTTGGGTCTTTCCTACAATTAAACCGTGGAAATTAACTTTACTATTTTTACTTGTGGCTTATTACATAATTAGGGGTGGCTTTCGTTCTGTGGCAGGAATATGCTTTTGGGGCGTCATAATCCCGATTTTCGTACTATTTTTCTTAGTTTTCCCAATGAAATACGCACATGTCCGTAACATTTTCCCAATTCTCGCTCATTCACCTTTAGACATTTTAACTTCAGCGAAAGCATCTGCATTAGAGTTTCTTGGATTTGAAGCAATCCTTATCTTTTATCCATTTATAAAAAAAGGAAAATCGTTAAATAAATGGGCACATAGCGGTATTGCTTTTACAACCATTCTATACGTAATATTAGCGATTGTGTCCATTATGTACTATAGCCAAGGGCAACTACATCATACAATTTGGCCAACATTAACAATGCTAAAAATCATTAAAGTTCCTTTTATCCAAAGGTTTGAGTACATTATTATTTTCTTATGGTATCTAATTATTTTACCTAACCTTTGTTTAACGATCTGGTCTTCTTGTTGCATTACTAAGAAATCTTTTCGCATACCATTTAATATTACACTGCCATTTTTTATCGCAACTATATTTATTTCATCCTTGTATTTCACAAACCGCGAAAGTATCAATACATTGAATACAGTACTGTCTCAAGCTGGTTTATATATTGTATACGCTTATATCCCAATCTTATTTCTATTCCATTCATTGCGGTGGCGCTTCAAAAATAAGTCGAAAGAATCTTCACCCGACACACCATGATATTTGATACAATTTGATTAATACATGTGTAAAGGGGACAAGCGTATGAAGAAATATGTATTTTCTTTACTTGCAGTACTGAGTTTAATTCTTGCTGGATGCGGAGCTACTAGTACAAATGAAAAAAAATCATCTGAATCAAAAGAAGAGCATGACCATGCATCGCACACGCAGCAAGCTGACATTCAGGAAAAAACAAAAGGAGTCGACACACTTCCGGCCTTCCTAGACAAGCTTGATCCACAAATGAAAGACATTTACACTGTCGCTGGACAAAATGCAGAGCTATTAGATTGGATTCCATGTTACTGCGGTTGCGGTGAAAGTGTAGGACATAAAAACAATAAAAATTGCTTTATTCGTGAAATTAAGAAGAATGGTGAAGTTGTTTGGGATTCCCATGCAACGACTTGCGTCAATTGCCTAGAAATCGCAGTTGAATCGGCTGCAATGAAACAAAAAGGAAAATCAACGCTTGAAATTCGTAACTATATTGACAATAAATACAAAGAAGGCTATGGCAAACCAACACCTACGCCAATGCCAAAAGCTTAAAAAACGAGGAAATACCTCGTTTTTTTTCATTCACTTTTTTTCTTAACAAATTCTTTCAAGTGTATTTCTCCTTACTTATCACACACTATATATAACTCTCGGTAAGGAGGGTACACAGTGCAAACATATAACGACTATGATAAAGCTCTCTATTACACGTATTGCTGTAATTGGGATAAATTACTCGTTCTCATGGTTCAGACGAACGATCAATTATTTTCTAAGCGTATTGAGCATTTTTTACATGCTTATCAATACAGTAAAGAACTGCCAGAAGTTGATAAACAATTGCAGCTCCTATTTCAATATATTGACCACGCATCTCAAAAGTCACATGTAGAAGAAGTAGAGCAAATTCAAATGTAAAATATAGCGCTATTCTCTTTATGAGAATGGCGCTTTTTAAAATGTTGATATCAATAAATGTTTCTCCTTATAAAACTTTTATTGATAAACATATTTTTTCTTTCTTTTCCCTACTACTTCATACTATAATTTAGTATGTAACTATTATAAGTGAGGTATAAAATATGGGACGAGAAAAAAAGCAAGAATATGCTCTACTTACTGCATGGGGAGCTTCATTTATTGCTACATTAGGAAGTCTATACTTTTCCGAAATCATGAAATTTGAGCCTTGTGTCCTTTGTTGGTATCAGCGTATTTTTATGTATCCATTTGTTTTATGGCTTGGTATCGCTGTAGTAAAGAAAGACTACCGCATTGCAAGTTATTCTTTACCAATCGCAAGTATTGGTGCTTGTATTTCTTTATATCACTATGCAATTCAAAAAATCGCAGCATTTTCAGCTGCCGGGGCAGCTTGCGGCCGCGTACCTTGTACGGGAGAATACATAAACTGGTTCGGCTTTGTGACAATCCCGTTTTTAGCACTTATCGGCTTTATCACAATCGCTGTTTGTAGCTTTATCGTAATCAAAAACAAATAAGGAGATGAAAGAATGAAAAAAATGCTTATATTTGGCGGTATTATTATCGCCTTGTTTGCAGCAATTTTCGCTGTCACACAAATGGAAGAAAAAAATGCTTCAACTAGCCAAAAAATTGATAATGCTACTGGTAGTCAAACAGATGGTGCTGACTACTACACAAATAAAATCTCTCTTTCAGATCTCCAAAAGAATTTAAAAGAGAAAAAAGAAGAAACAGTATACTTTTATCAAACATCTTGCGTTCATTGCCAAAAATTATCTCCTGTCGTAGTACCGATGGCTAAAGACTTGAATGTTGATATGAAAGTTATGGATATTGAAAAATTAGATGCTCCTTGGGATGAATATAAAATTCAAGGTACACCAACAATCATTCATTTTAAAGATGGTAAAGAAGTGAGCCGTATTAGCGGCGAACAATCGAAAGACAAATTAAAAGAATGGCTTGAGCAAACGAAGAAATAACGAGAAAAGGAAACTCCTTCTACACATGAAATGGGCGTAAAACCTCACACTAATGTATAAGGAGGGGGTTTTATGCCAGAAGTAAAATGCTCTGTTTCCAATTGCTCATTTTGGGGACAAGGTAACTTTTGTCAAGCAAGTGCTATCATCGTTCAGCCTGATGCAGATGAAGCTGGTCAAACTGAAAATGATTCGTATACAAGCGCGGTTTTAACAAACGAGACGCTAGAAAGCTCTGTAGCAACGAGTGTAGAAACTTGTTGCCATACATTTAAACCAAAATATTAAACATAAAAAGCATACGATGAATCGTATGCTTTTTTACATTCCCCTCCAAAAATCATGCATGATAAAAAAGTACAAAATAACGAGGACAACCGTCCCACATAGGGTAATGCGCCTATATATACTCTTTTCTCCTTCCCTTGCTTTTACAAAAGCCCAAATAAATCCGAAGAACAATATTAAATCAACATATGGAACATAAAAGGAAAAGACGAGAAACGCATACAAATACACAATGAATAAACAGGTCGTTACTAAGAAAACCTTAAATGCAAATTCACTTTTCATAATGTAACCGCCCCCTATCTGTATTGTATTATATTCAGCAAAATACAATAGTTGCAGTTAAACTCCAAGTAGAAATAAGCTACCGTCTATAAAACGGTAGCTATTACGGAACATTGTATTTCCGTTTATATATATTACTTAAAGTCGAAGTAGGAATTTGCTCGTAACGAATTTTTTCTCCTGTTTCATCTACAATATATAAATTGTTTCCTATATAATATATTCCATTTTTTCGTTTTGAGTACACCGTATATCTTTCATTCGGCAATACCGTTTTTACTTTTGTTAACTGCCCATTCGGTTCTTGCCAATATATATCCGCGCGATCTACTAACGTAAGTATTCCAATTTGCTCTTCTTCTACTTTACGACCATTCCAGCTCACAACACGATAACCAAGTGT
This sequence comes from Bacillus cereus group sp. N12, assembly GCF_016483575.1. Classification (NCBI taxonomy): domain Bacteria; kingdom Bacillati; phylum Bacillota; class Bacilli; order Caryophanales; family Bacillaceae; genus Bacillus; species Bacillus cereus group sp. N12. Next base: position 20,553 of record NZ_JAEHBO010000055.1, on the reverse strand, counting down.
ATTTGCCTCATATTCCGGACTCGTATGAAAACGAGAAATGATTACTTTTGTTTGTAATTGTACTCGGTCATATAACCATTGTATATCCTTGTCATGCATGCGAATACAACCATTTGATTCCCTACTTCCAATCGTCCATTCCCGATTTGTCCCGTGAATCGCATATTCCTTTTTATCTAGTCCAAGCCACCTCGTACCGAGAGGATTGTTTGGTGCACCACCACGTATCTTTTTTCGATGGTATTCTTTATTTTTATATTTAGTTATAATACAAAAATTACCTTCTGGCGTAGGTGTACGATCTCTTCCAGTCGTTATCGGAAACGTTCTCGTATAGTTTCCTTCTTCAAAGAAAGACAGCTGATTCGTCGTAAGATTAACTAATATTAAATGATCTGTATTAGCAAAAACGCTAGCTGGTAGGCAGAAAAATAGGATTACGATAAACAATACTTTTTTCATCTAAATCCTCCCTAGCACTAACATCATAATAAATGCAATTAGCTTTACTTTGCTCTTATAAATGAAAACTATCCATTTACGATAACGCCTCCGTTTACATGTATCATTTGCCCCGTAACATAAGATGAATCGTCAGATGCTAAGTATACGTATGCTGGTGCTAATTCATATGGCTGACCAGGTCTTTGCATCGGAACATTGCTTCCAAACTGTGACACTTTCTTCTCATCAAAGCTCGATGGAATAAGAGGTGTCCAAATCGGGCCTGGCGCAACACCATTTACACGAATTCCTTTTTGCACTAACGATTGAGAGAGAGATCTTGTAAAAGCAACGATAGCTCCTTTCGTTGCAGAATAATCAATTAAAGTTTCATTTCCTTCATATGCAACGATAGACGCCGTATTTATAATGACATCCCCTTGTTTGAAGTGAGAAAGTGCTGCTTTCGTAACGTGAAAATAAGAAAAAATATTAATACGGAATGTTTTTTCTAGCTGTTCTGCTGTAATATATTCTAGTCCTTGCTGCGGATATTGCTGTGCGACGTTATTCACAACAATATTTAAACCACCTAACTGCGAAACAGTCTCTTCCACAATATCTTTACAATGTTGTTCATTACTTAAATCTCCCGGTAGTAATACACACTTTACACCTTCTTTTTCAACACGTTGTTTCGTCTCATTCGCATCCTCCTCCTCATCTAAATAAGCAATTGCAATATTTGCACCCTCTTTTGCAAAAGCGATGGAAACAGCTCGTCCAATCCCACTATCTCCCCCTGTAATTAACACATTCTTCCCCTTTAACTTTTCACTTCCCTTATAATTGGGATCTTCAAACTGCGGAAGTGGATTCATTAATGATTCAATACCAGGCTGTTTATTTTGATGTTGGGCTGGCATTGTTAAAAAGCTTTTTTGCTGTGGCATAACTTCCTTCAGCTCCTTTTCCTTATCATGTGCACAATAAAAAACTACAATTCACACATAGTTTTACGATTAATATTCGAATTTAAGACACAAAATATGAATTGTTGTAAACTTTTTATACAAAACTATTGCAAAATAGTTAAAAAACGAATATTATATATAACTGTTGTGAAAATTATTCGTAAACAGAAAGGATGTTTATATGTTTAACCTTTCAAAACATAAAACTTCTATTAAAACTGAAATTATGGCAGGTATTATTACCTTCTTAACAATGGCATATATCATTGTCGTAAACCCTGTCATCCTTGGGGATGCAGGTGTTCCATTTGAACAAGCATTTACAGCAACAATTATCGCTGCTGTTGTCGGAACATTATTTATGGCGATCTTTACAAACTTACCAATCGCAATTGCACCAGGTATGGGATTAAATGCTTACTTCTCTTACTCTGTTGTAAAAGCTCATGAAGGCATGACTTTCGCAATTGCATTCTCTGCTGTATTCGTAGCAGGTATGATTTTAATTTTGTTATCATTCACATCTTTCCGTACAAAATTAATGGAAGCCATTCCTGAAAACTTAAAACACGCAATTACTGCTGGTATCGGACTATTTATCGCCTTTATCGGTTTACGTTTAACAGGTATCGTTACAAAAAACGATGCAAACTTAGTTGGACTTGGTGATCTTCACTCTGCTCCAGTTTTACTAGCATTAGCTGGACTTGGAATTACAATTGTCCTTATGTCTTTAAATGTAAATGGTGCGCTATTTATCGGCATGCTATTAACTGGTCTTATCGCTTTCTTCACAGGACAATTAACGTTCTCAAACGGTGTTACATCAATGCCTGGATTACCAGAAGGAGTTATCGTATCAAATCCAATTACTGCTGTATCTGATGTAATTAACTACGGATTATACGGCGTTGTATTCTCATTCTTCCTTGTTACACTATTCGATACAACAGGTACACTACTTGGCGTTGCGCAACAAGGTGGATTTATGAAAGACGGAAAGCTTCCAAAAGCAGGACGAGCTCTTCTATCTGACTCATTCTCAGCAACAATCGGTTCTATGTTCGGAACAACACCATCAACAGCTTACATTGAATCTTCTGCTGGTGTTGCAGCTGGTGGCCGTACTGGTTTAACAACAGTTACAGTAGCTGTTCTATTCGCATTAGCAGCTTTCTTTGGACCATTAGTGAGCGCTGTATCTGGTGTATCAGCTATTACTGCACCATCACTAATTATCGTTGGTAGTCTTATGATGGGTTCAGTTCGCCACATCGATTGGGATTCATTTGATGAAGCATTCCCAGCATTCTTAGTAATCTTAAGCATGCCACTTACATCAAGTATCGCAACAGGTATCGCACTTGGATTTATTTCATACCCACTTATGAAAGTGGCAAAAGGTAAATTCCGTTCTGTTCACCCACTTGTGTATGTATTCGGAATCTTGTTCGCTTATCAATTGATATTCTTACCACATTAAAATCCCTCTTTCTGAGGGATTTTTTATTTTCAAAAAACATTTGACAACTGTACAGAATCATGGAATAATTCAAAATAGTTAAATATTTGATGTCTTATCAAGAGCAGGTGGAGGGATGAGCCCTACGAAGCCCGGCAACCGACCCATTTATGGGCACGGTGCTAATTCTTACAACACGTTGTGTTGAAAGATAAGAGTAATATGATAAGACGTCTTTTCTATATGAAAAGGCGTTTTTTATTTTCACTCCCTCCCCTCTCTTCTTAGTTTAGGAGGGATTTTTTTATGAAAAAATTGTGTTCCATCGTACTTATTTTTCTATTACTTACATTGACGGCTTGTACAAATGAACAAGATGCTATCTCTTCACAAAAGCAACAAACGGTGAAAAAAGTAACTACAACAGTTGAAAATCATTTACAAACAGAAATTCCAAAGCAAATAAAAAAGCCATTAAAAATCGCATTAATTATGCAAATGTCTATCGGAACTTTTTCCTCTCAATATATTGAGGGCGTCAAAAAACAAGTCGAGCTATTTGGCGGTAGTGTACAAGTCTACAATTCTGATAACGATTTAGCAAAAATGGCTGCAAATTTAGATACTGCTATTAATTCAAAAGTGGATGGTATTTTAATTGATCATGGCCGATCTGAAGCATTAAAACCTGGGGTAGAAAAAGCGTTACAGGCGAACATTCCCGTAGTCGCGTTTGATAACGATCTACGCTTACCAGGTGTAACGATTATTGATCAAGATGACTATAGTCTTGCATGGAAATCATTAAAAACGTTAGCAGAAGATTTGAATGGACAAGGAAATATCGCAGTCGTATGGGTTGGCGGATTTGCTCCAATGGAACGTCGTAACGTTATCATTGATGCTTTTTATAAACGGTATCCAAATATAAAAGAAGTTGCGCGATTCGGTACTGCTAGTAATAACACACCACTTGATACACAAACACAAGTAGAAGCTTTACTAAAAAAATATCCGAAAGAAGGAGATTTACAAGCCATTTTCGCTTCGTGGGATGAGTTTGCTAAAGGAGCTGTTAAAGCACTTGAACAAGCTGGTCGTACAGATATAAAAGTATACAGCATTGACTTAAGTAATGAAGATTTACAACTTATGCAAAAAGAAAACTCACCTTGGTCTGCTACGGCTGCAACGGATCCAGCTGAAGTAGGGAAAGTTCAAGTACGATTCTTATACAAAAAAATTGCCGGTGAACAAACGCCAGATATTTATTCACTAGAACCTTATTTAGTAAAGAAAAATATTTTACCAAAAGAAAATATAACAATGGATCAATTATCAAAACATATAAACGGTTGGGGAGACTCGAAAGATGCGTATTCTCCTTGGATGAAAAAATTAGAGAAGGAGAAAAAATGATGACATTCTCTCTTCAAAACATTACACATTCTTATCATGCCGCTACACCTGTTCTAGAAGATGTTTCTATCCATATTCAAAAAGGAAAAGTTCATGCCCTACTAGGAATGAACGGTGCCGGGAAAAGTACTCTACTGAAAATAGCAACTGGTGAAATTCAACCAGTTGCTGGCGATATAAAAATTGATAATCAGTCTGTTTCCTTTACTTCGCCACGCGATGCAAAAAAGCACGGTATTTCTTTCGTAACACAAGAAGTAGATCACGGACTTATTCCGGGATTATCTGTATTAGAAAATGTACTTATCGATCATTTAGCAATGCAAAATAAAGTACTATTTTCAAAGTCAAAATTAGTCGCACTCGCTAAACAACATTTGCAAACTGTACAGGTAGATTTAAATGTTTCGGAAGATGTTTCAAACTGCTCATTACATGAAAAACAATTACTTCTTATCGCAAGAGCTTTATCCAACAATACAAATTATCTTTTATTAGATGAGCCTACTTCTTCTCTTGGACCGAAAGAAGTTGAAACCTTCGGACAACTATTAAAAGATTTAACATCAAAAGGAATTGGCATCATCTTAATTTCTCATCGTTTATCAGAGATTCGAAATTTTGCGGATGATGTAACTGTATTACATAACGGTAAAGTCGCACTTTCTGAAGCGATTACAAAGGTTACAGATCAACAAATTGTGGAATCGATGACTGGAAAACAACTGACACTTCCTATTAATGCAGCACCAAAACAAGGGAACGAAGAATTATTTAAAGCACAAGAACTTCCATTACACAAAAACCATTCTCCCCTTTCTCTCACCGTACGGAAAGGTGAAACTGTTGTGATATACGGATTAATTGGCAGTGGCAAAACAACACTTGCTGAAACGTTATTTGGTGCTCATCATACTTATCACGCAGAAATAAACGGTCAAAATATAACGATTAAAACACCGCGAGATGCGATTAAAGCGAAAATCGCACTTGTACCAGAAGAAAGAAGAAAACAAGGCGTATTTCTTTCGGAAGACATTATAAGTCACACTAATTTACACCAATCAGGTTGGAGACGAAAACAAACCGAATTAAATAATGCTACTACGGCAATTTCTTCTTTCAGCATTTCACCGAATGACCCAAAAGCCTTTATTCATTCACTTAGCGGTGGAAATCAACAAAAAGTCTCGATTGCAAAGTGGCATGGATTCAAACCGAATCTATTTCTTTTAGACGAGCCAACTAAAGGTGTAGACATAGCTGCAAAACAAGACATTTTTCAATTCATTCGTAACATTACTGAAAACGGAAGTTCCGTAATTTACTTCACAGGAGAACAAGATGAAGCACTGCATATCGCTGATCGCATTCTTATACTGGCAAACGGAGAATTTGTAGGTGAATACTTACCAAACGAACTATCTCCTGAACAGCTTTTACATTTATCTGAAGGGAGTTATTCCATTGAATCTCATTCATAAAACAAAAACTAAGAAACTATATTTACCTACTCATCTTTTTTATCAATTTAGTACGATTGCTATCATTATAGGTGTTACAATTTTCTTCTCTATCGCCAACGATTCTTTTTTAACATACAACAATATTAGTGATGTTTTACGCTCCATTTCTATCGTAACGTTACTTGCAATTGGTGTTACCTTTACATTAATTGTAGATGGGTTTGATTTATCGGTCGGCTCTACCGCTAGTTTAGCAACCATTGCCACTGCTTCCTGTCTCATTTTATATCGACAAGAACTATTAGTCACACTCCTTGTTCCTATTCTTTGTGGGCTATTAGTTGGATTATTAAATGCACTACTCGTTATCCGAATTAAACTACCAGATTTACTAGCTACATTAAGTATCATGTATATCGTGAATGGACTACACTTAACATTTTCAAAAGGATCTTCTATTTATGAAGGAATGTCTGGTGCCAAAGGACATTTTATTCCATCCTTTTTATTTATCGGTCAAGGTTCTGTCTTAGGAATTCCAGTCCCTGTCATTATCATGCTTATTGTCGTTTTGATTGCATATGTATTTTTAGAAAAAACAACGTACGGTCGTTTCTTTTATATGACAGGTGGGAATCGAGAAGCTGCTAGACTAGCTGGTATTCCTACTGATCGTTACCGTGTATATGCTTATATGATTAGCGGTTTACTTGCCTCTATTGGCGGTATTATTCTATGTAGCCGTGTTGGCACAGGACAAGTTTCAGCTGGCGCCCCATTATTAATGGATGCAGTTGCAGCTGCCTATATCGGTTATGCAATGTTCGGTGCTAAGAAACCAAATGTCATCGGAACATTTCTTGGTTCCGTATTAATCGGGATCATATTAAACGGCCTTACAATGATGAACGTTCCTTATTATGCACAAGATATCATTAAAGGCAGTATTTTAATTGCAGCTTTAGCCTTTTCATTTATTAAAAAGAAACGTAAATAAAGTGAAACTTTAATAAGTGGGGGTTTTCTTCCCCCCACTTATTATTAGGCTTCACCAATCGCGCATTAACGGGCAGTTGATCCCCCACCTAACTTCTTTGCTTTCGCCGAATTTTGAGGTGGGGGTCTTACTGCCCGTTAATGTGCTACTTTCCTTTTGCAACAATCACACGAACTACTTCAACGCAAGGAGCAGAAGACCGTTTGCTATTGCTGTAACACCTAAGAAGATTGCTATCATCAGCTCTCCCATTATTAAATACATAAATAATAGAAGAAATGAAAACCTCCTCTACGACCAAACTAATTAAAAGAGGTTAGAAACCTTTAATATTTCTCATTTACCTGTAATTCTTTACTATACTTTTGAATGAACACTGATGAAATAATCATTACCATTCCTATACTAAAACTAATAAGCTGATCTAATAACATTTCATCATGCATGAGCAAACGAAATAAAAATACACCACCAAAAATAAGCAACATAGTAAATCCAGTATGTCTAAGTCCTTTATATACATTTTCCATATGTATCACCTCTCCACATACCTTTATCCATATTATACCATATCCCAAAAATTTGTATAACCAACATTCGGTATTGAAACCACTAATAAAAAAGACTGCAGAGAAATTCTTCTCCGCAGCCTAATATTTATTTTTGCAAAAACGCCTGTAAATCTGCAAATTGTCTCTTTGCATCCTCATAGCCTTGCTCATATAAACTTTGTAATTTTGCTGTATCTTTTTCCATACGATCTACTTGAAGCGGCACTTCTGGGCGAATAACAAATAAATTCCCAGCTTGTTCTTCTTTTTCAATGTAGTGAAGTGTTTCATTATACACTTCATAACGATTCAGCATCGTGTTAACAAGGTTCGGATATTTTTTATAAGCTTTCGCTGCAACCCATCCAAACTTTGATTTTTTCTTTGCGTAACCATGATTTCTCGTTAAAATAACGACTGATTTTTTAAATCCGTCTTCTTGCGCTTTACGAACTGGAATCGGATCAGAAATCCCGCCATCTAACAATTGCTTACCGCGGTAATTTACTACCGGTGCAATGAAAGGCAATGAACTAGACGCTTGTAATAAATTTAGCGCATCATCATTCGTTCCTTCTTTTTCAAAATAAACAGATTGCCCTGTTTCACAATCTGTTGTCCCTACAAGGAAACGCTCTGGACTATTGAAGTATGTTTCAAAATCAAACGGCACATGCTTTTCTGGAATTTCATGAAAAATGAAATCCATATCGAATAGTTGACGTTTTTTCCACAAGTTTTTATACGATAAATATTGTGGATGTGATGCATAATCAATATTGACTGTTTTATTTCTATTTCTTTGTCTGGAAAGATACGACGCTGCATGACAAGCACCAGCCGAGACACCAATCACATATGGAAAATATAAATCTTGTTCCATAAAATATTCTAATATCCCGCCCGTATATACACCACGCATACCGCCGCCTTCTAATACTAACCCCGTATTTTCAAGCATGTTACTCTCTCCTCTATATATATTGACTCTTTAATTATTCACTATGTTAAGTATCTTTTTCTATTATATATGAGTTCTTTCAGAAATTATATTCAAAAGGCTTGAGAAAAAAGTATTTTTTCTTCCAACTATATTTCCAAATGATCAGAGACATCCTTTATAAACCTTTGAATAAAATCTTGCTCTTCTTTCGTATATCCATCTAAAAGTAACAGCCACTCTTCTTCCGCTTGTTTATGCAACTTTTCATGAGCTTTATATATTTCATTTCCTCTTTCCGTTAAGCGGAAGAAAATTTCTTTTTGATTATCTAACATTTGCATCTTCTCAACGAACTGCTTTTGAAATAACTTTGTACAAATTTTAGAGATCGCGCCCTTCGTCATTCCCATTTCTGTTGTAATAGCCGTTACATTCATGAGACCATTTTGTCCGATACACTCGATAACATGTAACTCAGATAAAGACATACCACTTACACCTGTTTCACGAAGAAACTTCTCATTATTTTCTTTCAAATGCTCTTCTTTTTTATGAAAAAGTGTACGAATATCCGAAATTATTTCCATTTGTTTCGCTGTACGTTCCAATCCGTTCGCCTCCTAAGTTTCCAAAGAAACAATTTAACTATATACCATTTTAAAATCATTTCTCCATCTTTACAAGTGAGAAAATCATGTTAAAATAAATTTAGTTTCCAAGGAAACTAAAAATAAGGAGGTTAGCAATTATGGAAAAAACCAAACTGAATTTCATTTTATATGTTGTCTGTATGAGTGCCTTACTCAGTTCCTTCGCTCAAAATATTTACACACCGATCTTACCGATGATTCAAAATTCGTTTCATACTTCTCTTTATCTTGTAAGTTTAACCGTTTCACTTTTCACATTCATTCTTGCGATTATGCAGCTCATATACGGACCTTTAATTGATACAAAAGGAAGAAAATCTGTCCTTATCCCTAGTTTAATTATTAGTACAATCGGCTCAATTGGTTGTGCTTTCTCACCAAACATTTACTTATTTCTATTTTTTAGAGCTGTTCAAGCTATAGGAATAGCGGCTATACCTGTAGTTGCAGCAACGATTATCGGTGATTTATTTGAAGGAAAAGAACGCGGAAAAGCGATGAGCCTTTATCAAATGTTACTTGCTCTCGCACCTGCGATCGGCCCTCTTATAGGTGGTTATCTCAGCAGTATACACGGCCACTTATCTGTATTTCTGTTTTTATCTACAATTGGCATCATCTTATTAATTATAAACATTTCACTACTTCCAGAAACAAAACCAAATGTAATTAAACAACCTAAAGCAAAAAAGAATTACTGGCTTATCTTAAAAAATAAAACTGGATTTTCTATTACACTTATTGGCTTTATTCAATTTTGTATGTATTTCTGTTTCCTCGTTTTTTTGCCTAGCATATTAACAAATATATATCATCTACACGCAAGTGAAATTGGTCTTATGTTTGTACCAATGTCCCTTTCTATTATGTTAGGAAGTTATTGCTACAAATTTTTGCAAAAACAGTTCACAACAAAGCAAGCTTTATTCATCACTAGTTTCTTCAATATTATATGTATCACTTTATTCTCTTTCGCATATAGCAACAATATCCCAACCGTCATTATCGTTACCTCTTTATACGGTTTTAGCATGGGACTTTCTATGCCAACTCACACTACTTTATTAACGGAAGAATTCGTACAAGAACGCGCAACAGCTATCGGTATGTACAACTTCATTCGCTATTTTGGCATGGGTACAGGACCTATTGTAGGTGGGTTTCTTTTATTTAATCAAAATTACTTTTGGATTTTCTTTATAGGAGCAGTTACATTTCTACTTATAGTTTTATACGCAATAAAAATGTTACGTTTCTCTACCGCACAAAAGGCAAAATAGAGCCCCAGAAAGGTGGGCTCTATTTAAGCTCTTTGATCGGCAACAATATGAATATCAATATACTTTGTTTGTCTCATAATTTCATTTACAATAGAACCTTTTCGTATTTCTTCCCACCTTGTTCTTGCAGATTGTCCAAGTAAAATTTGCGTCACTTGTAATCTTTTTGCGACTTCAATAATAACATCCGCTGGTTTTCTCCCTTTCGCCTCTTCTAATACAAAACTCGCATCAAATTGATTGGTTAACGATTTCCACTCTTCAATCGTCTGCTTTTTTCCAGCTGAAATAAAATCTATATTTTCCCTCTCAACGTTTAATACGTACAATTCAGCATTTAACCGATCAGCCATGCGCCATCCCCGTCTTATTAATTTCTCCGCTGTTGAACTGTATTGTACACAAACGAGAATTTTTTCTTTTACGCCAATTGGTTCTATTACTGTTTGGCTAATTTTCTCGTCCATATCATCAGCAACTTCTCGAAGTGATAACTCTCTGAGTGCCCCTAGATTATTAAGCGTAAAGAAATTTTGTAAGCTTTGCTGAATTTTTTCTTCCTTATATATCTTTCCATCTATTAATCTCTTCCTTAATACCTCGGGCGTTGCATCAACGAGCTGAATTTCATTTGCTTTTTGTAAAATAAAGTCTGGAATACGTTCCCGTACTTTTACATTCGTAATTTGAGCTACAATGTCATGAACGCTTTCTAAATGTTGAATATTAAACGCAGATAATACAGATATACCGGCATCTAACAATTCTTGCACATCCATGTAACGCTTCTTATTTTTAGACCCAGGAATGTTACTATGTGCAAGTTCATCCACTACAACTACTTGCGGGCCACGCTTTATAATTCCTTCTACATCAAGTTCATAAAATACTTTTCCTTTATACTCTATTTCTTTTAAAGGAACTTTTTCTAAATCAGCAATTGCTTCTTCCGTCTCTTTTCTACCATGTGTTTCAATTAAACCAATTACAATATCAATACCGTCTTTTTTCATCTCTCGTGCATCAAAAAGCATTTTATAACTTTTCCCTACGCCTGGGGCAGCCCCTACGTATAGCTTTAATTTTCCACGATTTTGTTGACGAATGTATTCTAAATATTCCTCTGGCGTTCGCCTTTGAAACGTCGGTTTATAATCATCCGCATACAAAACACTCACAACCCTTCTTGCGAAACAACACTACCTCAATCCGTTAGATTGAGGTAGTACTGTTACTATTTCATTAATTTCTGTAATTCTAAGTTTAACTTTAAGACGTTTACGCGATCTTCTCCAAATAAACCGAAGGCAGCACCTTCTGTTTGTTCCTTAATCAATTGATTTAACTTTTCTTTCGGAATATTCGTTAATTTAGAGATGCGATCTACCTGCACAGACGCTGCCTTTGGACTAATGTCAGGATCAAGCCCTGAACCTGAATTCGTCACTAAGTCTATCGGTACTTCTGTAACTGGAACGGTTGGATTTTGTTTCTTCCAGTCTTCCATACTTTTCTCTACTCGTTTCTCTAAATCTGGATTAGACGGTGCATAGTTATTTGAACCAGATGCTTCTGCTTTATATTCTATACTAGAGACACGTCCATGAAAATAACGTGGATCTGTGAAATTTTGACCGATTAACTTCGAACCAACTATTTCATCCTTATCATTATATATAAGACTTCCATCCGCATTATCCTTCATTACCGCTTGTGCAATACCAGTTACAATAAGCGGGTATACGAGGCCGCACAAAACTAAAAATGTAAAAGTAATACGAATAATTGGTGATAGTATACTTTGTTTCTTCGCCATCTTTTTCCCCTCTTCCTTATATGAACAAGCCGACAAGCATATCAATTACCTTAATTCCAATGAACGGAACGATAACCCCGCCAAGCCCGTAAATGAGTAAGTTTCTGCTAAGCAATGCATTAGAGCTCATCGGTTTATATGCGATTCCTTTCATCGCTAATGGAATAAGTAATGGAATAATAACAGCGTTAAATATTAATGCTGATAAAATTGCTGACAGTGGTGACGTTAATTTCATAATGTTCAATGCTTCCATTTGCGGAATCGCAAGTGTAAACATTGCTGGAATGATTGCAAAATATTTCGCTATATCATTCGCAATACTAAACGTCGTTAGCGCACCACGTGTCATTAACAATTGCTTACCGATTCCTACAACCTCAATAATTTTCGTTGGATTCGAGTCTAGATCAATCATGTTCGCCGCTTCTTTCGCTGCTGTCGTACCACTATTCATCGCTAATCCAACGTCCGCCTGCGCTAATGCTGGAGCATCATTTGTACCATCACCTGTCATCGCTACAAGTTTCCCTTTATCTTGCTCTGCTTTAATAACAGCAATTTTATCTTCCGGTTTACACTCAGCAACAAATTCATCTACTCCAGCTTCTTTTGCAATCGTTGCTGCTGTTAACGGATTATCACCTGTACACATAACCGTTTTAATCCCCATTTGGCGTAACTGTTCAAAACGCTCACGCATACCCGGTTTTACTGTATCCTTTAAATAAATTAAACCGTAAATACGATTATCTACTGCAACTACAAGTGGTGTTCCACCCTCTTTTGAAATGAAATCTGCTTTTTGATTTACATCTTTCGGAATTGTTCCGCCTTGTGACCCAACCCATTCAATAACGGCACCTACAGCACCTTTTCTCACTTTCGTTCCGTCTTGTAAATCAACACCACTCATTCTCGTTTCTGCTTTAAACGGAACAAACTCACCTTGTTCTGCAAGTTCTCTATTATATGATATAGATTTTCCCTGCACATACTCGATAACAGATCGACCTTCTGGCGTTTCATCTAAAACAGAACTAATAGCAGCCCACTTTCCAACTTGCTCAATCGTTTCATTTCCTACTGGAAGCAGTGTATGTGCCATTCGGTTCCCGAAAGTAATCGTACCTGTTTTATCTAAAATAATTGTATTAATATCGCCCGCAGCTTCTACTGCTTTCCCTGACATCGCTAACACGTTAAATTTTGTCACCCGGTCCATCCCAGCTATACCAATTGCCGATAATAACCCACCAATTGTCGTTGGAATTAAACAAACTAACAATGCTACAAGTACAGCTGTATCAATTTGAAACCCTAAATAATTCGTGAAAATTGGCAACGTCACAACAACGATTAAGAAAATAAGCGTTAAACTCGTTAATACTGTATTTAAAGCAATCTCATTCGGCGTTTTTTGACGAGCAGCCCCTTCTACTAATGAAATCATTTTATCAATAAATGATTCTCCAGGATTACTTGTAATAACAATTGTAATCTCATCACTTACGACCATCGTTCCGCCTGTTACGGAACAAAAATCGCCACCCGCTTCCTTTATAACAGGGGCTGATTCTCCTGTTATTGCAGATTCATCGACAGACGCTAACCCTTTTATTACTTCACCATCATTCGGAATCATTTCCCCTTGTTTTACGATAACAACGTCACCTTTTCTCAGATCAGTTGCTGAAACTTGAACAATGTCTCCATTTTCTTTTACGACATTTGCAAACACATCTTTCTTCGATTGTTTTAAAGAATCGGCTTGCGCTTTACCACGGCCTTCAGCTAACGCTTCTGCAAAGTTAGCAAATAAAACTGTAAATAATAGAATGAGAGAAACTGTTATATTAAACCATCCTGGTACACTACTAGAACTGCTTGGGAGAAAAGATAAAATGAACGTAATGATAAACCCAATTTCCACAATGAACATAATCGGATTCTTTATCATTACTTTCGGATTCAATTTCGCAAAGGATTGTTTCATCGCATGCGTCACGATATCACGATCCAACGTTTTCGCTTGTCTAACTTCATCTTCTACAGCATGTATTTGTGAATCGTTCAATTGTTTTTCTTTTACTACTACCGGTCTCATTATTTACCCTCCATTACTTCAATGTAAGAAATTCTGCAATTGGGCCAAGTACTAACATCGGGAAAAATGTTAATGCACCAACAATTACAATCGTTCCAATAAAGATTCCTCCAAATAAACCATTATCCGTACGGAACGTTCCGACTGTTTCTGGTACTACCGTCTTCTCTTTCAATGAAGCTGCTACAGCTAGCATCGTAATTAAACTGAAATAGCGTCCTAAAAACATAACTAAACCAGTCGTAATATTCCAAAACGGTGTATTATCTGCTAATCCTTCAAATCCAGATCCATTATTCGCAGCTGACGATGTGTATTCATATACAACTTGCGTTAAACCGTGAAAACCGGAATGAGAAATCGCATCCGTTCCTAAACTTGTTGAAAGAGCTAATGCAGAAAATCCTAAGATAAGTAATGGATGAAATAGAATCGTTACTGCAATTAATTTCATTTCCTTACCTTCAATCTTTTTACCTAAAAACTCTGGTGTTCTTCCGACCATTAACCCAGATATAAAAACTGCAATAATTGCATACATAATAATATTAATAAAGCCCGCTCCAACACCGCCGTATACTGTATTCAACATCATATTTACGAGTGGAACTAAACCGCCAATTGGCGTTAACGTATCATGCATCGTATTAACGGCCCCTGTTTCAGCAGCTGTCGTTACTGTTGCGTATAGTGAAGAAAATACTGTTCCAAATCGTACTTCTTTCCCTTCTGTACTTCCTTGTACATGTTCGATACCCATTCCATTTAATGCCGGATTCCCGTTTAGTTCAGATGTCGTAATCGTTATAAATCCTAGTAAAAACACCATGAATAGTGAAACGAAAAGGATACGCCCTTGTTTTTTATTTCCTACCATTCGTCCGTACGTAAATGGAAGTGCTGTTGGTAATAACATCATAAGCATCATTTGCAAAATATTACTCATTTGTCCTGGATTTTCAAAAGGATGTGTAGAGTTTGCCCCGAAAAATCCACCGCCGTTATTCCCAAGTTCCTTAATAGAAACGAATGATGCAACAGGCCCGCGTAAAATACTTTGTTTTGCTCCATCAATCGTTTGTGCTGTAACCGCCCCATCTAACGTTTGTGGTACACCAAGTGCGACAAAGACTAACGCTGCAATAAATGCGATAGGAAGAAACACTCTCGTTAACGCCCTCGTAAAATCAACGAAAAAGTTACCAAGTTCTTTTCCAGCAAGTCCTCTTATAAAAGCCATAACAATCGCTAACGTCGTTGCTGGTGCCGCAAACATTAAAAATGTAATCCCGATTAATTGTGATAAATAAGATAAACCATTTTCACCGCTGTAATGTTGTAAGTTTGTATCAGCCATAAAACTAATCGCTGTATTAAAAGCGAGCGTAGGCTCCATCCCTTCAATATGCGCTGGATTTAATGGCAATACACCTTGTAATCTAAAAATGAAATATACAACGACAATCATAAATCCGTTGAGTAGAACTAATGATAATGCATACTGTTTCCACGTTTGATTGTATCCTTTTACACCTGTAATTTTAAAAATAAGTTTCTCAAAAGGCCCGAATACTTTATCTAGCATTTTGCTACCTTGAAAGGCTTTCTCTAAATAAATCCCCGTTGGCTTTGCTACTAAAATAAACAAGAGCATTGTAATAATGACTGCAACCCAAATCATAATGAATGATTCCCCCTAATTAAAACTTTTCTGGATTTAATAATGCGTATACTAAGTACACCGTAATCGCTGCAACAATAACCGATAAGGCAATCATCATGATTGCTTCCCTTCTTTCACAACTTTATCTGACCAACTTGCAAGACTTGCCATCGATGCTACTAATACAACAAAAATTCCGATCATCACAACATCTAACATAACAATCCCTCACTTTAAATGTTAAAATTTACCATTAAAATATTAAAAAAGAACACTGAGCTCTACTCAGTGTTCAAAAAATGAACAACAAAAAGTAAACCTCCTCTCTAAACGCTTACGAGGTTAGCTGTCGGATTCGGGCCTAAAGAGTAGCCCTACTTTCAAAACTGAAAGATTCACCCCAAGTGACGATGCACAAAATTGGTTCCCCCGCTCCATTTCTGGAACTCAGCGATTTTAGGTTTTTTTTGGAAATTTGATAAATGATTTATGAGAGTAAATATACTCCTCTATATTTCACTTGTAAAGAGGTAAATTACTTAAAATAAGAAAATATTACGCTATTTAAACGCTTACATTACGTATTATTAATATTCTTTCATCTGTTTTCTTGTCTTTTCTTTCTTTTTCATAGAAATGACCTTTTATATATAAAAAAAGAGCGAATGTATATAAGCACCCCACTTAGGCACACTTAACATTCGCTCTCGTTTTCATTCAGAATTTATTTACCACGTAAAAAAGCACGTAAATTTCTCCCACGGATATAAACTTGTGATAATTCTGCATGTAACTGCTCATATTCAATAATATCCGCCTCTAAATACAAAGCATCTTTTGATGGTAATAAAATATATGGCCCTGGAAAAATAGGATCAATCTGTGCCAATTCTTGAACCCTCTCGATCGATACCGCCCAACGATTTGCTATATCTCCAAATAGTAGTACCTTCATCATTTCTTCCCCCGCCCGCCCTATTCAAAAAATAAAAACGAAATATTATCACAGTTCGTAAACACGACAAATTTAGCTCCAATTGTTTCATAGAGCCGCGCTGGATATCGTTTATTCCTTGTAACAACAGTAATAGGCGCTTGAAAAGAAAAACGAATGTGTTCTGTGAAGAAACTAACTGTTGGAAGCTCATCCCCTAGTAAAATCACCTTCTTAATTCGTGTGCACATACTAGTAAAATCTTTCTCCTTATTACAGCTATAAGCTGATTCAAACCCATAATCTCTAACTTCAGCCGCTATCTCTTCATTGACTGTAAAAATAATTAACTCATGCTGAAATGCTACTAGCTCTCTTAAACTCTTTACCTTGTTTTTTTCTCCAACACAAATAAGTGTTAGTTCCATGTACCTCATCCTCCTTAGCATAAAAGAATTCAAACGTAGATTGATATTCCCCTATACTAATCGGATCGATGAAGTGATGTATCCATCATGGCACCGTCCTCTCTCAAAACGCTTACGAAGTTAGCTGTCGGATTCGGGCTTTGAGAGTAGCCCTACTTTCAAAACTGAAAGATTCACCCCAAGTGACGATGCACAAAATTGGTTCCTCCGCTCCATATATTTGGACTCAGCGTATTACAAAAAAATGTATTCTGGCTGATATATTACTCTTGTATTTGGAAAAAGTAAACAAAAAAAGCCAGTTGTAAAACTGGCCTTTTCATTCTTCATGCTTATGCTTTATTCAATTTATACGCAAAATGATTCGTCGGTCCATGACCACTACCAATATTCAATGGCTCTTCAATTGCTATACTAATAAATCGTTTTGCCTCTTGAACTGCTTCGTCCATTGAGTATCCTTTCGCAAGTCCAGCTGTAACTGCTGAAGCAAATGTACAGCCACTTCCGTGCGTTTGTTTCGAAGGAATTCGTTCACTTCTAAATTCAATAAACTCTTCTCCATCAAAGAGTAAATCAATTACTTCATTACCTTGATATTCCGCATGTCCGCCCTTCATAAGCACATATCTAGCACCTAATTCGTGCAATACTTTCGCAGCTTTCTTACTATCTTCTATATTATGAATCTCCATCCCAGTTAACACTTCAGCTTCTGGAACATTCGGTGTAATAACTGTTGCTACTGGTAATAAATATTCCTTTAATGCTTGAACTGCTTCTTGCTGTAATAATGATGCTCCGCCCTTTGCAATCATAACAGGATCTAGCACAATATTATTCCAACCAAATTTCTTAATCTGTTCTGCCACAATTTGAATAATTTCACTACTAAATAACATCCCTAGTTTCACTGCATTTGGTGTTAAATCCGTACCAATTGAATTCAGCTGTTCCGTAATACCTTCTAATGGAACAGGATATACCCCTTGAACGCCAAGCGTATTTTGAGCAGTAATTGCCGTAATTGCCGTCATCCCATACACACCAAGCTCTTGGAATGTTTTTAAATCCGCTTGAATACCAGCACCACCGCCGCTATCAGATCCTGCAATTGTTAAAGCTTTATTCACTTCCATCTCACTCATCCTTTTCTATCCAAAATAGCGATGATAAATCGTCTTTGCTTCGCTTATATCTTTCGTTCCATGTACCAGTACACGGCCATCTTTGAAGGCAACTAACCTCTTTTCTTCAACAGAGAAAGATAGTAAATATGGATTTACATTTAAATCATTCACACGGCCTTCTAGTAGCTGTTTATATTGTTCAAAATCTATTTCTTCTTTATGAGGTGGTCTAATTTGAACTGTATTTCTCCCGCATAAAACTGCTGTTTTCGATGTGTTCTCTTTATTTAAATACGGATATAATGCATTCTCTCCGCACGAAGGACAATTATGTTTGCGAAGTTTTTGCACATTCATACATGAATACTCATTCTTCCACATATCAAACGATACAAGTCCATCTCGAAGTGATTTATAATCTTCTACTAACAGTTTAAGAGCTTCTGTTACTTGATGAGAAACGACAAGAGATACAGCAGGTGATATAATACCCGCTGTATCACATGTCGCCCCGCCAAGCGGAATCGATTGTAATAAACATGATAAACATGGTGTTTTACTAGGAAGAATTGTGTAAGAAAGACCGTAACTGCCTACACATGCACCATAAATCCATGGAATAGAATATTTTTGTGCTATATCATTCACAATAAAACGTGTTTCAAAATTATCAGTCGCATCAATCATTACATCAACGTTTGTAACACGTTCTTCTAGCTCCTCAGCTGTTACATCTTGAACGAGGGCCTCTATTGTTACATCACTATTAATCTCTTCTAAACGCTTTTTAGCCGCTATAGCCTTCGGAAGATTATTTTTCACGTCGCTCTCTGCATACAATTGTTGTCTTTGTAAATTACTCCAATCGACATAATCACGGTCAACAATTGTTATCTTCCCAACACCAGCTCTTACAAACATTTCTGCATTTGCACTACCAAGTGCGCCTGCGCCGATAATAAGCACATGCTTTTCTCTTATCTTTTGCTGTCCTTCTTCCCCAATTGGAGAAAATAGTTCTTGGCGAGAATATCGATTATTCAACTACACTCATTCCTTCTAAAGGACTGCTTGCAGTTGCACAACGTTTACGTGCAATACGCCCCGCTTCAAAGCCTATGCGACCTGCCTCAATACCTAACTTCATTGCGTATGCCATCTTAATAGGATCTTTTGCTCCTGATACAGCCGTATTTAATAACACACCATCTGCTCCTAATTCCATCGCAAACGCTGCATCAGCTGGGCTACCAATACCTGCATCAACGATAACCGGTACTGTCGCTTGTTCAATAATGAAGCTTAAATTTAACGGATTTACAATACCAAGCCCTGAACCGATTGGTGATGCTCCTGGCATAATTGCATGCACACCTAGTTCTTGTAATTTACGTGCTAATACAACATCATCAGATGTGTACGGAAGTACGATAAACCCTTCTTCTAGTAACATTTCAGATGCCTTTAACGTTTCTACTGGATCAGGTAACAACGTTCTATCATCACCAATAACTTCAACTTTGATCATGTCACAAAGCCCTGAAGCTTTTGCTAATTTTGCAATACGAACAGCTTCTTCAGCATTTTTTGCTCCAGCTGTATTTGGTAATAACGTATATTTTTTCACATCAAGCTTCTCTAATAAATTAGGTTGCTTTGCATCAAATATATCCATACGACGTACTGCAAACGTTAAAATTTCAGCTTCAGAAGCGTCAATTGCTTTTTGCTGTACGTCAAAATCAGGGAATTTCCCTGTTCCTAATAAAAGTCTAGACTGAAATGACAATGGTCCAATGTTTAACATAATCAACCGCCTCCTACGAAAGTTACAATCTCAATTTGGTCTCCATCAAAAACAGATGTATCTGTATGATCATCTTTTTGTAAAATATCTTTATTACGCTCTACTACAACAATTCTGTTATCTAACTCTAAATGTGTAAGTAACTCAGCTACTGTTTTTACACTCTCTGGTACTTCAATTTGGTTACCATTAATTTTTAAATTCAAACTTCCATCCCCTTTCTAAACCGTTTTAGAAAGCAATGAATCTAGCAAGTGATTCTCCTGCTTTCCTTCTATTAAATCCGCCATATATTGACCAGAAACAGGGCTTAATAAAATGCCGTTTCGATAATGGCCCGTACAAGCATATAAACCTTTTATTTCTTCATGTTCTCCCATATAAGGAGCTTCGTGATTCGATTGTGGTCTTAATCCTGCCCATGCGCTTTCCCACTCTGCTTCTTTTAAAGCTGGCAATATTGTATAAGCACGCTCTAATAT
>NZ_JAEHBO010000054.1:0-38196 GCF_016483575.1 Bacillus cereus group sp. N12 | reverse complement strand
GCTCCTACACCGCCTTCTAAATCTGATAACTTCTGCTCGAATGCAGCTAGAGTAGGATTGCCAATACGCGTATATATATATCCTTCTGCCTCTAAATTAAATAGTGCTGCTAAATCATCCGACGTATCGTATTTATACGTTGTACTTTGATAAAGCGGCAAAACACGTGGTTCACCATTCTTTGGTGTATAGCCACCTTGCACACAAATCGTTCCTTTTCCCCATGATTCTCCCATCTCTCATTCTCCTTTCTTTTATACAAAATAAAAAACCGCCCCTTTCCTGAAAATAAGAAAGGAGCAGTTTAAAAACACGCTCTAAAGGCTCTTTCTTATCTCTCAGGATTATTACCTGCAGGATTTGGCACAATTCCGTTATACGGCTGTTGCCAAGGTTTCATCGGGCCTGTCCCTCCACCTTTTCTTGATAAGACTATGCAATTACCGTTGATTTTATAGCAATAATTTCCTAATGTCAATCGATTTTTCCGAATGTTCTAAAATAAATGTTAACAGTTTTATAGAAGCAACAAAAGAAATATATTCCATTCTATTTCAAAAAAGACCTTTAAAAAACTCAAATCAATCTATAAAATTAAATAAGTAACTTAAACTATAAATTCAAAAAATCGCCCTACATGTTGAATAAGCAATCCTCTCAAAAAGATACTATACATATTCAATCCATTTCACACTAACATCTGCAACCTTTTCCTACTAAGACTTGCATAACGGAGGTATAACATGACAAATACAAAAGACATGCATTATATAATCGTCTTATATGGCATTCTTCTAGGATCCATAGTAGGCGCTACAGTCTGGCTATTTTTAGTTACGATAAATATCGGAATCCATTTTATTTGGGGTTATTTACCTAGCGTTTTCTCTTCCCCCCCTTATTACACCCTTTGCGTAACCACAATCGGCGGGATTCTTGTTGGTTTATCACAAAAATACTTTGGTACATATCCACGTCTTATGCCAGAGGTTATGGATGAATATAAAAAAACAGGTAGGATTGAATACCGTTTTGTCCATCAAGCTACTTTAACTGCGATTATTGTCTTAATATTTGGGGCTAGTCTCGGTCCAGAAGCCGCACTTGTTGGAATTATTGGCGGACTTTGCACATGGGTTGGTGATCGCTTTAAATTTGCTTTAAAGGGAATGAATGAACTAACAGAGGTTGGAATTGGTGCTACTTTAAGTGTCATTTTTAATGCACCATTATTCGGTTACTTGGCCCCAAATGAAAATGAGAGTGAGCAAATTAACGAATTTTCTAAAGGAAAAAAAGCAATTGTATACTTAACTACTACTTTTGCAGGTTTTTCTGTTTATTTACTACTGAGTAAACTCGATAATCGAGGATCCTTTATTGTTGATTTTGGAGAAGGTTCACTTTCTTTCAATGAATGGATCGCATTTCTCCCGCTTGCTAGTATTGGTGCTATAATTGGTTTCTTTTATTTCAAATTAGAATTCATATTAGAGAAGTTAATTCATCCTTTTACAAAGTACAAAATTACACTTGGAATTATCGGTGGTATTTTATTAGGAATTGTAGGCACTTTTCTTCCGTATACATTATTTTCAGGGGAACATCAATTAAAAGAATTAGTTGTTGAATGGGGGCATTTATCCTTTTGGATACTACTTCTTTCAGGAGTTTTAAAGCTATGCATTACTGCCGTTTGTTTAAATACGGGGTGGCGTGGTGGACATATTTTCCCAATTATATTTTCAGGGTCAAGTATTGGATACGCTATAGCTTCTATTCTTCCTATAGATCCAGTAGCATCTGTGGCCATCGTAACGACAGCGATTTCGAGCTATGCGTTACGAAAGCCAATAGCTATAACTTTGCTATTACTTATGTTTTTCCCGCTTAATTTACTATTACCAATGCTCGGGGCAGCAGCGATTGGTAATGCATTTCCGCTTCCTAAACGGAACGAAACTACAAATTAATAAAAGTAGGCAGTAGGGACAAAAATTCCACTGCCTATTTTTGTCACACATGCCGCTTCAATAGAGCGTATAAATCTTCAAAACTATGCACTTCATATGTTGGCACAATCTCGCTATCATTTAATTTCTTTTCTGGATTAAACCAACAAGTATCAATTCCCGCTACATATCCACCTTTAATATCGGCGCTTAATGAATCCCCAATAATAAGCCCTTCTTCAGAAGCAAAGTTAGGAATCCGTTCAAAAACATAATCAAAATACTCTTTCATCGGCTTTTGAAAACCTGTATCTTCAGAAACAAAAATACCTTTAAACAATGAATGTAACCCTGCATTACGTAAACGTTTATCTTGCGTCTTAGAAACGCCGTTTGTCACTATATATAAATCATACTCATTTTGAATTTGATTTATAAATTCAAATGCACCTTGTATGAGTTGATTTCCTTCTTCTAAGTAGCTACGGTAATTATTTTCGAATAATATCCCATCTACTTCTTCCCCGTACTCTTTGAATAAAATGGAAAACCGTGTATTTACAACTTCATCGCGGTTGATTTCGCCTTTTTCAAAAACATCCCAAAGACCTTTATTAACTTTTTTATAACGCGCTTCAACCTCACTAGTTAGAGGAATCCCTTTCTCCTCAAAAAGCATACGTAATGCCACTTTCTCCGTCTTCTGGAAATCTAACAGTGTATCATCTACATCAAACAACAATGTTTTATATTTTTTCATAAACCTCTCACACTCTCTTTTCTACAAAAACAAATTTAAGTAAATCGTATCATTCTTTCTTGTAAAAATAATAGGAGATATCTCATACTAAATATGAGGTGAAAATATGGAAGTCAGCAAAAACAACGAAGAAATTTCTCATTACATGCAAACTTACAATCTCCACACTCTTTTTTCTTTTGATGTCTTACCGTATGCTGAGCTACATTCCTTTCAAAAGAAAGAAAAGATATGTACTGAAGGGGTTGATTTCCCTTATCTTTATTATTTAATTTCTGGGAAAGCAAAAATATATATGAGTCACAAAAACGGAAAGGTTTCATTAATTAACTTTATTCAAGCACCTTCGTTCATTGGAGAATTAGGATTAATTGGTGTAGAATCCTTTACTAAAGCAGTTGAGGTAATCGATGATTGTATTTGCTTAGCACTTCCTCTTAAAGATTGTCAGCATCTTTTATTGCAAGATGCTACCTTTTTACAGAAACTATGCAAATTCATTGGCGAAAAAACAATTGCCCGAACAGAAAGTTATGCAAAAAACAATAGTTATCCGTTCGAAAATCGATTAGCGGCGTTTATTCTATTAACAGAACAAAATAATTGCTATACCGAAAAACATACCGAAGCCTCAGAATACTTAAGCGTCAGTTATCGTCACCTTTTATACGTATTAAACCAGTTTTGCCAGCAAAATTATTTAAAAAAAGAAGGCCGAACATATTATATACAAGATCGAAGTCAATTAGAAAAACTTGCTGATGAGTTAAAAATATAAAGAAACAGCATTAACGTTTATGTTAATGCTGTTTCTTTGAGTGGCGATTATAATTTCAATTAAAATTTGCTTGCTACTTTAGCTGCTTCTTCAAGACCCGCAGTAATGATTTCTTCTGCTTTATCTGGGAATTGGTTATGTCCTTCAATAACCACTGTTTCCATGTTTGTTGCACCGAAGAAGCCCATCATACTTGCTACATATTTAACAGCCATTTCTACTTCAGCCGCTGGACCTTCAGAATATACGCCACCGCGTGCGTTTAATAATGCGATTTTTTTATCTCCAATAAGTCCAACTGGACCTTCTGGTGTATATTTAAACGTTTTACCAGCACGGTTTAAATAATCAATATACGTGTGCAATACTGCTGGAATCGTTAAGTTCCATAATGGGAAACCGAAAACAACTTTATCAGCTTCTAAAAATTGATTTAAGTACTTATCAGCAACTGCTACTGCCTTTGCTTCCTCTTCCGTTAAATCAAATCCTTTACCTGCTTTGAATGTACCATTAATCATGTCTACGCCTACATATGGTAATTCTTCTTTATATAAATCAAGTTCTACTACTGTATCATTTGGATGTGCTTCTTTATAGATTGCTAAAAATGCCTCATATAATTTCACACTAACTGCTTGTTCCGCTGGACGATTGTTTGCTTTTACGAATAAAACTGTTGCCATTATTTCTTCCTCCTAATACTCACTCTTACGTTGTTATATGTTTTTAAAAAAGGTATCCCTTGTAATTGTTGTTTTGTTGCTTACAAACATATTTTATCTTTATATCAAGACAATTTCGTCCTCACATAGACGTATTTTTCCATAAAAAAAGTCCACCTCCTAAAGGCGAACTAGGTCTTACGACTTTCGTCTTATACAATCCCATTTTTCACTGCATATAATGCTGCCTGCGTGCGATCAGATAAGTTTAATTTACTCAAAATACTACTTACATGTGCTTTAACCGTTTTTTCTGTAATAACTAAAACAGAGGCAATTTCTTTATTGCTCATCCCTTTTGCTAATAGTTGTAACACTTCGTTTTCTCTTGCTGTCAATACATCTACATGAACGAAATGTTCCTCTGCCCTCTCTTCTTGAGGCAATGTTTGAGAGATAAGGGCGCTCGCAATATCGGGATGTAATTGAATATTACCTTTATATGCGCTTCTAATAGCTTCAACAAGTTGATCCGGTTCTACATCTTTTAAAATATAACCACTTGCTCCTGCTTTTAATGCCGGTAAAACATGTGCCTGATCAGAAAAGCTAGTTAATACGATTACTTTCACATCTGGATATTCATTTTTTATACAAGCTGTCGCCTCAACGCCATCCATTTCAGGCATATATAAATCCATTAGTACAACATCAGGATTTGTTTCTCCTACTTTCACTAATGCTTCTTTCCCATTATTTGCTTCTCCAACTAACTCTAAATCTTCCTGTGTACTCAAGAAAAATGCTAACCCTTTTAAAACGACTGTATGATCATCAACTAACAATACTTTTATTTTCACAAACTTCCCTCATTTTCACATCATAATGGTACATTTACTTTTACGCTCGTTCGTTTCTTGCTACTTACAACTTTAATTGTTCCACTAACTAATTCTACTCTTTCACGCATCGTAGTCATACCGAGTGATTTTTTCTCTTTTATATCTTTTTCTACAAAGCCATTTCCTTGATCAACTATTTCTAATGATACATTTTTCTCAGTCACTGTAAAATAAACCGTCGCTTCTTTTACACCTGCATGCTTACTTACATTGTTTAACGCTTCTTGTCCAATGCGCCATAATGCCTCTTCTACCACACGAGGTAAGTCACGAACACCGGTAACTTGCTCCCTAATTTTCAATCCTAAGTTTTCACCGTACTGCTTTAGAGCAGGTAATAATCCTTTTTCTAATCCTGCCGGACGAAGCTGCCAAATTAATGTCCTCATTTCTTTTAATGCCCCTTGCGCTAGTTCACGCATGTCATGCAAAGATCGATCCACTTTTTCATTTTGACCTTTTAAAACTGCCTCAGCACCTTTTGTCATAAAGGTTAATGAAAATAATTTCTGTGAAACAGAATCATGTAAATCTCTTGCTAATCGATTTCTTTCTTCCATTCGTACAAGTTCACGACGCTGCTCGTTTAATCTTAAATTCTCTATTATTAGCGAAATATGATTCGATAGCGCTTGGATTACATCTATTGTATTCACATCAAATTCTCCATTATTTAAACTTACACATAAAACACCAAATACATGGCTTTGAATATGTATTGGCGTAGCAATAACAGCTCCATTTAGATGTACATTATGACCAATTTGACGTTTTAAAAGAACCGATTCACCTTTTACTAGCGCCTTCTTTGCCGCTTCTTTTACATCTTCTTGTAACTCTTCCTGACTAAAAGACGCTCGCAAAGATAATTCTTTTTCTTCTCTAATAAAAAACGCCACTTGATTCCATTGAAATACTTCACCTACGTGATTTACAACTTTTTCAGGTAATACATTAAACCTATGAATTGTTTTTAAATCTTGAATAAAACGTTCCAATTTCACATAATAATGTGCTCTTCGTTTTTCATTTTCATATAATTTCGTTCGTTTTAAAGCCGTCCCAATTTGGAAAGCAACGGATTGGAGCAATACTAATTCTTCTTCTGAAAAATGTGTTTTACCTGGACTCGCCACATTTAATAAGCCAAACTTTTCTCCTCCTGCTTTTAAAGGAACTGTAGCATGATGAAGAATTCCTTCTGTATCTCCCCAATTGTATTCAATTGCATTATTAATTCTTTTACATTCAATAATGTTAACAGCTCGTTCTAATTTCCCATCTACAAATCCACGTAAACACCAACATTCACCTTCACACATCGGGCGTTTGTTTTCATATGTCAGCGCCTCTGGTAACTGGTAATCGATCAACTTCGTATACTTCCCATTTTCATCCGCAAGAAAAATCCATCCTGTCGTCAAACCTGTTACACTTAGCAATTTTTCTAGCACCGCTTGCAATACATGATATGTATCATTTGATGTATTTAGTGTTTCTGCAATTTCTTTTAATATAACTAATTCATTTGTACGATTATCTCGAAACATGCTCAATCTCCTACATACAAGATTTTAAATCGCCTCTAAAGTAAATCATCTACTTTTCACTTTGTACTTATTCGTAACATTGATATAATGGTGAAAACATAGTTTTCATTATATCACTTGAGGGGGATTTCATAATGACATTAAATAAAGCACTTACTATCGCTGGTTCTGATACAAGTGGCGGTGCTGGTATACAAGCAGATTTAAAAACATTCCAAGAACTTGGCGTATACGGAATGACATCTCTTACGACGATCGTAACGATGGATCCACATAACGGTTGGGCACATAACGTATTCCCAATCCCAGCTTCTACATTAAAACCACAATTAGAAACAACAATTGAAGGTGTTGGCGTAGATGCTTTAAAAACGGGTATGCTTGGATCAGTAGAAATTATTGAAATGGTTGCAGAAACAATTGAAAAGCATAATTTCAAAAACGTAGTAGTTGATCCTGTTATGGTATGTAAAGGCGCAGATGAAGCATTACATCCTGAAACGAATGATTGCTTACGTGACGTTTTAGTTCCAAAAGCATTAGTTGTAACACCAAACTTATTTGAGGCTTACCAATTAAGCGGCGTGAAAATTAATTCTCTTGAGGACATGAAAGAAGCAGCGAAGAAAATCCACGCTTTAGGTGCTAAATACGTCCTAATTAAAGGCGGTAGCAAACTAGGTACAGAAACTGCAATCGACGTCCTATATGACGGAGAAACATTCGATCTTCTAGAATCAGAAAAAATTGATACTACAAACACACACGGTGCTGGTTGTACATATTCTGCTGCAATTACAGCAGAACTTGCAAAAGGAAAATCTGTGAAAGAAGCAGTAAAAACTGCTAAAGAATTTATCACAGCTGCTATTCGTTACTCATTCAAGATTAACGAATACGTAGGACCAACTCATCATGGTGCATATCGTAAATTCGTTGCACCGAAAGAGCTTGTCTAGCGTATAAATAAAAACACCCGCAGAGCTAATACGTTGCCTCTGTGGGTGTTTTTTTAAATAAATTTTACATCTTCTGGTCATCTTACCTTTAAGATGCAGAATTGACCTGATTTCTACCATTTCTTTTTGAATAATATAACGCGTCATCAGCCGCTTGAATAAGCTGTTCCTGTGATCCTTTATACTCTGAAATCCCTACCGACACTGTGATTTTTATTTTCGTTCCATCTAACAATTGAAATGAATGTTTTTCAACAGCTATACGGATTTGTTCCCCAAGACGAATACCATAAGTTAGTCCCCTCTGCGGTATCAAAAGTGCAAATTCCTCTCCACCCTTTCGAAAAACCAAATCCGGAAATGTTGAAATTCCTCTTAAAATACACCCTATTTGTTTTAACACTTCGTCTCCTGCAGGATGCCCATACGTATCATTTACATACTTAAAGTGATCAATATCTATAAGTAATAAACAAAGTGAACCACTTTTCATATGCTTATTACCGATGTAACGATTCATCTCTAAATCAAAATGTCTTACGTTTCCAAGTCCTGTTAAAGCATCTATCGTTGCATACTGTTTCATCGTTTGGAATAATTGATTAGATTGCAATACATATTTTGCACTAAAAAACGTGATATAGCCTGTAAGAATACTAGAAAATAAATATAACCCCACAATGTAGGTATCTTTAATTAACCATATATATAGCGCCGGGATTAGAATAGATAAAATATACGTATGTAACCATACCCACTTTTCTCCTAAAGAAAGCTTCATGCGTGAAATAAAGATACTACCTATCCCTATCGCAATAATTGTATAAATAGCCACTTGAGAAGCTAAAGAATAATCCATAAATAATAGCCTAGTTACTAAAATCATACCAACTGTTATAGTACTCGCTATTGGCCCTCCAATTATAACAGCTAGAATGACAGCTAAGTAGCGTAAATCCAATAGAATAGTACCAATACGAACACCGAAATACATTAGTAATATACCTAATATTCCAGTAAAAATACCTACTACGCATTTCTGCCAAAAAGAGAATCCTTCTTTTAACGGACTATCTCTTAAAAGCTGACCTCCAATAAAGATAAAGGAAAGAATGATTGTTGTGTTTACAAATAAATCCCTTAACATAAAATAATCTCCCTACTTTTTCGTCTATCCCTTTCCTTACTTTATTGTATACGAACTCCCTATAATTCCCAAATCTTTTTATTTATTTTTGCTGTTCCACGTGAAACAGCAAAAAAATAAAAAAGGACGAAGATTCGTCCCTTTTTTATTAACAACAACGTGATATCTTGCCGCCTTTCGCATTAAATCTAGCTTCTTGCGCCTCAGCGAAAAATTGCTTCTGACATACAATCTCTTCTTCTGGATGATGCTTTTTCATATGCTCCACATATGCTTCATAACTTGGTACCCCTACAAGTAAACTAATAAAGTGTTTCCTTTTGCCCCATACTTGCCGTAGTTTTTTAAGCATAATTCCTCGACTCACTTTCATCCCTAGGAATATATGGTGCCTCTTTTAACGGCATCGGCTTATTTCTTAATACTTGAATCCAAATTCGAATTGCAGAAATTAATACGGCGATTACAACTATCATAAAAATCCCACAAAGTGCGGCATCGATATAATCATTAAAAATAATTTTTTTCATTTGAGCGACATTTTTAGCTGGAGCTAACACTTTCCCCTCATCTAATGCTCCCTGAAACACCTTTGCATGAGATAGAAATCCTATTTTTGGATTTTCATGAAATAGCTTTTGATAACCAGCTGTCATTGTTACAATTAACAATCCGACAGTCGGGATAAGTGTCACCCAAACATATACCTTTTTCCCCATTTTGAATAAAATTGTCGTCCCAAGTAATAATGCAATACCTGCTAACATTTGGTTTGCAATACCGAACAACGGCCATAATGTATTAATTCCACCAAGTGGATCTATTACTCCTTGGTATAAGAAATATCCCCAGCCTAATACACATAACATTGTAGCTATTACATTCGCTAATGTAGAATCTGTTTTCGCAAACGGCTTATATACATGTCCTAAAATATCTTGAATCATAAAGCGACCGACACGCGTTCCTGCATCAATCGTTGTTAAAATAAATAGTGCTTCAAAAAGAATGGCAAAATGATACCAAAATGCCATCATTGCGGTCCCACCTATTACTTGTGAGAAAATATATGCCATACCTATCGCTAACGTTGGTGCGCCACCTGTACGTGATAAAATCGTTTGTTCTCCAACGTTTACAGCAAGATCTTTTAATTCATTTGGTGTAATAGCAAATCCCCATGAAGAAATAACTTGGGCCGCCTGAGATACATCCGTACCGATAAGTGCTGCCGGACTGTTAATTGCAAAATAAGTTCCTGGTGTTAATACACAAGCCGCAATCATAGCCATCGCTGCTACAAACGACTCCATCAACATTGCTCCATAACCGATTGGCTGTGCATGCCCCTCTTGCTCAATCATTTTTGGCGTCGTACCAGATGAAACAAGCGCATGGAATCCAGACACCGCCCCACAGGCAATCGTAATAAATAAGAACGGGAATAAGTTACCTGAGAAAACAGGGCCTGTTCCATCGATAAATTTTGAAACTGCTGGCATTTGTAAATCTGGTGCTACAATTAAAATACCGATTGCCAATCCAACAATTGTCCCTACTTTTAAAAATGTACTTAAATAATCACGCGGTGCCAAAAGCATCCAAACTGGTAATGCCGATGCAATAAATCCATATATGATAAGCATAATAGCAATTGTTTCACCACTAAACGTAAACATACTTGCAAGCGTTGGGTTTTCAGCTACATACTGACCTCCAATAAGAGATAGAATAAGTAGAATAATACCAATTACCGATCCTTCACCAACCCGGCCAGGTCTAATGTAGCGCATGTATACTCCCATTAAAATAGCGATAGGAATCGTTGCCGCTATCGTAAACATTCCCCAAGGGCTTCCGATAAGTGCCTTTACTACAACTAATGCTAATACTGCTAATAAAATAATCATAATGCCTAAAATACCTATCATGGCAATGAGCCCAGTCACAGGGCCTATCTCATCTTTAATCATTTCACCTAACGATTTACCATTACGTCTCATCGAAGCAAATAAAATTACAAAATCTTGTACAGCTCCAGCGACTACTACCCCGACAATAATCCAAATTGTCCCTGGTAAATATCCCATCTGTGCTGCCAAAATAGGTCCTACTAAAGGCCCTGCCCCAGCAATTGCTGCAAAGTGATGCCCGAATAATACCCACTTATTTGTCGGAACATAATCTTTTCCATCATTCAATGTATGGGCTGGCGTTTGCCGATTATTATCTAAATCAAAAACCTTTCTCGCTATAAATCTACTATAAAATCGATAAGCAACTGCATACACACATACTGCAGCTACTAAGAGCCACACAGCATTAATAGTTTCACCTTGTGATAAAGCTATTACACCAAAAGCACCTGCTCCTACTGCCGTAATAACCCCCCAAAGTAAAATCGACTTCAACGTCTTCACATACAATCCCCCCAATACTACTTCTTAGTGGAGATTGTACTAAATTTTCTGAATATTTAAGTTGAATCCTCCTTATCATGAAGAATTTTTAGTTTATCATGTTAAAATACTCTCATTACCTACTATAATTCAATTTTATTTCGAAGGCGCTTTACATAATTACGGCTGACTGGAATCGGTTGCTCATCATACCTGTCTAAATATAAATTATACGTGCCGTTATAATATGGTTTCAGTTCTTGTACATATGACATATTAATTAAATAGCTTTTATGCACACGTAAAAAATCATATACATTTAGTTTATTTTCCAATTCCTGAAGTGTATATGTTGAAATATACTGATTATTTGTTGTATAAATTGAAACCGTCTTATTCTCCTTATTTTTACTC
This sequence comes from Bacillus cereus group sp. N12, assembly GCF_016483575.1. Classification (NCBI taxonomy): domain Bacteria; kingdom Bacillati; phylum Bacillota; class Bacilli; order Caryophanales; family Bacillaceae; genus Bacillus; species Bacillus cereus group sp. N12. Next base: position 26,670 of record NZ_JAEHBO010000054.1, on the reverse strand, counting down.
ACATATACAATATCTTCTGGGAAAACATATCTAATTCCCTCTTGACCTTCTATCGGTAGTTTTCGCAAATAACTCTTTGCTCTCTCTCCTTGCTCTTTACCCATTCTATATAAAAGAAATTGTAAATCTTCTTCACGAAATGGTCGTAATAAATAATAAAATGCTTGAAAACGAAATGCTGTAATGGATTCTTCTATATCCTCACCCATAAAAATAAATTTCGTATAGCAATTTACTTCTCGTAATAAACTCGCATATTCAAAACCAGTACCATCTATTAATTGCGAACTTAAAAAAACAAAATCTGGTGTATGTTTTTTCATTATTAACAAAGATTCTGTTCCTGTATTTGCTTCAAAACATTCTATATTTCGAATATTCTCAGTAAAGTTCTCAACTAATTTCCTTCGCTCTTCTGCCTCTTCCATGATAAGTAAAATTTTCATTTATCCAACCACCTAATTCCTTTGTCCGTATGTCCTGTTGTATACATTCTCTTTAATAAGAAACAATCCCTTTTTCTTACTATACCATTATTTATCTAAAAAAACAGAAAAAAGGAAACCACCTCGGTTCCCCCTCTCCTTTTACACTAATTCTCGTTGCTTCGTTTCTTGCCCAAGTATAACTACAGCAAGTGCTCCAATTAAAATTGATCCACAGAAGATCGTAAATATTAGCGAAAGTGAAGCTTGTGCAGCAACTAAATAGCCTACTAATAAAGGGCCAATAATACCACCAATACGGCCAAATGCGGCCGCCATTCCTGCACCTGTACCACGAATAGCTGTCGGATACTGTTCAGGTGTATAAGCGTATAATGCCCCCCAAGCACCTAAATTAAAGAAGGATAGTAACATGCCTGCCACGATTAAAACTGTTAATGAATCTGCAACTCCAAACAAGTAGGCACTGCACGCTGTACCGATTAAATACGTAACTAAAACAAACTTTCGCCCAAGACGTTCAATAAACCAAGCGGCTGTGAAATACCCTGGAAGTTGAGCTAATGTCATAATAAGTACGTACTGGAAACTTTTTATTAAACTAAATCCTTTTAATACCATTACACTAGGTAACCAAAGGAACATTCCATAATAGGAAAAGACAACACAAAACCATAAAATCCATAACATAATTGTAGCTTTACGATATTCTCCAGACCAAACTGACTTTATATTTTCGATAACAGATGGTCTTTTTTCGACCTTTTCAAATCTCGGAGAATCTGGTAAATTCCATCTTAAATATAAAGCATATAGTGCCGGAACCGCACTCAACACCATCGCAACTTCCCAACCATATTTCGGAATAACGAAATATGAGATAAGAGCTGCAATTAGCCAGCCACCTGCCCAAAAACTTTCTAATAGCACAACTATTTTACCTCGTTCATGTGCTTCAACACTCTCTGATACTAGTGTGGAGGCAACCGGAAGCTCACCGCCAAGCCCCATACCAATTAAAAATCTTAAAACGAGGAACATCGCGAGTGTCGTCGTTAAAGCAGTTAAACCACTACCGATAGAAAATAGTAATAATGTAATAATAAAGACTGATTTTCGGCCTATTTTATCCGATAGTATCCCAAAAAGGAGCGCTCCTACTGCCATACCAATTGAATTAATACTACCTATCCATCCCATTTCTTGCGTACTTAATCCCCAATCTTTTTGGAGTGCCACCATTACAAATGAAAGCATTCCAACATCCATTGCATCAAATAGCCATCCAAGCCCCGCTATGCCAAGTAGCTTTCGCTTCGAAATTTCTTTTACCTTGCCCACAAGAAGTCCTCCTCACACAGGTGTCTTTACACATCATTTTACATGTGTGAATTACATAAGTAAAATACTTTCGTGTAAAAAATTCTCCTTCATCATTCCCAAAATTTAAAATATTTATCAAAAATCAACAAAAAAAAGTAGCGAGATTTCGCTACTTTTTTGAACGCATTACTTCTTTTAAAAATTCCGCTAATACTAACTGACGACGCCAGCGTGTTGGATTACTACATAACCTGTAAAACCACTCTAAATGAATCGCTTGAATCCACTTTGGTGCGCGTTTTACCTCTCCCGCCCATACGTCTAAACTTCCACCTACTCCAACAGCCATTTTCGTTTCTAAACGATGCTTATTGTTTTGGATAAAGTTCTCTTGTCTTGGGAAACCAAGTGCAACAAGTAGTAGATCTGGTTTTGCTTCTTGAATACGAGAAACGATATTCTCTTCTTCTTCTTGCTTAAAATACCCATCTTGCGTACCAACAATAGATACAGCTGAATATGTCTTCTTTAAATGATCCGCTGCAGCTTGTACAACATGTGGTTTTGCTCCTAATAAGAAAACGGATACTGGTTTATTCTCTTCTGATAACTTCGCAAACAAATTACACATTAAATCAAAACCTGCTACACGCTCTTTTACAGGTGTACCAAGCATACCACTTGCTTTTACAACCCCAATACCATCAGGTGTAATTAAATCTGTATTTAATAATGTTTTATGGAACTTTTCATCCTTTTTTGCACACATAACAATTTCAGGATTCGCTGTTACTACCTGAAAGGTATCATTTTGCTCCGATTCTAGTTGTTCCTTTAAATATTGGACTGTTTCATCCATTGTCATTGTAGAGAAAGGAACGCCTAGAATATCAACTGTTTGTACTGCCATAATTAAATATCCTCTCTATTTCAATAAAAGTTTTTTATATGCACTACGAGTATCTTCATACAAATTCTTTAGCGAGAAATGAGTAGATGCGTAATCATATAAACGATTTCCCATCTCTTCTAATTCCCCATTCAACCACTTTTCATAAGCATTTTCTAATGATTTTGCTAACGAATCTGCATCACCAATCGGTACAATCCATCCATATGTATCATCAACTATTAGCTTTCTCATATCCCCCACATTTGTTGCAATAGATGTTAAGCGTTGATTAGCTGCTTCTAATAAAACAAGAGGGAAACTTTCACTATAAGAAGTTAACAAATTAATGTGTGCAGATGCATATAATTCTTTTGAATCTGTACGAAAACCTAGAAAAATCACCTTATCCTCTAAGTTTTTTTGTTTCACCATCGCTTTTAATTCTGCTTCTATAGGTCCATCACCAAGCAAAAGTATCTTTATATTTTGGATTTTAATTTTTTGTAACGCTTCAAATAAAATACTATGTCCTTTAACAGGATGAAGACGAGCTACTTGGATCGCTGTAAATACTCCTTCATCGATACCAAATTCACTCTTATCATAAGCCTTTGCTGGAATATTATCATACTCAATTCCATTATAAATTGTACAAATTTTCTCTTCTGATACCCCAAGCTTTATTATATTTTCCTTAAAGTTTTCCGTAATTGCAAAAAACAAATCTACCTTCTTGAAAGAACGTAAATTTAATTTCGTAAATACCCATCCTTTTAATCCCCCCTTCATAAAATCTAAGGTTGGATCACTATGAACGGTCATTATCCATTTCGCTTTTATACCTTTTTTCAAGAGGGAGAGGTAGAAATTCGCTCGTGCGCCATGTGTATGCACAATGTCAAATTGATTTTCATTAATAAATGATTTTATTTTTGAAAGAATTGATAGGTCGTACCGAGATGACTGAGTAAAAACATGTACTTGAATACCAAGGTTCCTCGCTTCTCTAGCAATCGCCCCTTCTTCAAATACCATTAATTCCACTTCTTTCTGTGGAAACTGAGATAAGAGTGAAATAATATGTGTTTTCCCCCCACCTTCTTCTGCACCAGCATTAATATGCAACACTTTCATTTCTTACATCCTCCATTTTTATTTTTATTTACTATAACAAAAATAAAAGCTAACATATGCTAGCTTTTATTTTTCTATCATTCAATTTCCAAGTCAACTATTAAATATGCCATGAGTAATACTAAGTAAAAACTTACTCCAGGTGCCATTAAAATATGCCCCGCGATAAATGAGATACCTAATCCTAACAGGATTGCTGCAATTACCATTGCGTACCTTACTGTAAATATTTGTTTAAACTTAGTAAATACACATGCGATGAATTTAATACCAAAGTATACGAACGGAACTACCAGTAAAATAAATCCTATAATTCCGAATGAATAGAACCAATCATGAAAATCACGTTCAATTAATTTCGGATCTGCTTTATAGTTACCAGCATAACCCATACCTAATAATTTTTGAGACATTGGGGCTTCCTTATAAAAATCTTTATACATTTGCTCGAATATTTGACGTCCACTAAAAATAATAGCTTGAGTTTCTTCCTTTTTCTCAGCTACTTTTTCTTTCTCTTTTTCTTTCTCTCTTTCTTTTTCTTGTTCCTTTTCTTTCTCTGTCACTGGAGGTTTATGCTCTTTCGCTTCCTCTTTCTTTCTCTCTTCATTTTTCGCACTCTGTTGCTGTTCAATAAATTGGAAATGGAATCCCATGTTTTTCATGAATGGCGAAAAAGGTGTATATGCCATTATGCCTACAAAAACAGTCATTGCAATAAAACCATTTAATAAATAGACATTTTTCTTTCCATCTTTACGCTGTGTATATGCCTGGATAAAGCACATAACAACTGCAATAGCCATTGCCACAAAGATGGCTCCTACACCAACCTTCGTTCCAATTGCAAATAGTGAATAGACAACTAAAACTGAAGGAATCCAATAATATACTTTACCTATACTTTTTGTTTTTTCAATTGAATATAAAATAACAATTGGGCACATGATGGCTAAAATAGATCCTAGCTCGTTACCTGCATAAAACCAACCACGAGACCCCAATTTCAACCACGTATAACTATTGTAATCTGTTCCCGTTGCAATCGAAACTACCATTACTATTCCTATGATTAACGATGCATACGTAATATATTCAAGCATTTTTGAATGTCTTTTTTCTTTTAAAGATTTAAAAACAAACACATAACAAGTAAGCATAACAAACGGATATAAAGCTTTTGCTATAAACTTAACTTCTTCTGTAAACACCATAGGGTTCTTTGTAAATTTATTATTTATTAACCCAATAGTGAAAATAATTCCAACTAGAATTATATACGATATATATTTTATACTCTCTCTCTTCTTTGTTTGAATTAAAATATATATTCCACCTAGAAGCATAACGAATAAACGTGTAATAACTCCAATAGTCGTATCAATTTTTAAAACCATTATACAGAATGCTGTAAGCAAATCTAAAATGGGTTGCAACAAAATAAAGATTAATAGAAAATTTTCAAATTTATTACTTGTACTATTTTCCCTTAACATCTAGAACCTCCATAACTTATACCTAAATTCACTCTATACAATTATTATTATTTTTCTCATCTCAAATATGTATTATAACATATATTTTTTAATTAAACGTCTCACATTTCTATCCAACCTTACCTCATAAAAAAAGTAAATTTGCATTTTCAAACGCTTTCCTTCCTTATTTTTTCTTTTTTTCTACATGTAACGAAAATGCATTGTTATTTACATAACTTTAGTGTATATTTTTTCTCTGGAACATCTTTAGGAGGAAGGGATTACAGCCATGTTATTAATCGACATATTTACGTTTCTTGGCATTATCGCCGCTGCTATTTCTGGTACATTAGTTGGTTTAAAAAAAGATTTAGATTTATTCGGTGTCCTTTGTTTAGCTGTAGCTACTGCGCTCGGCGGCGGTATTATTCGTGATATTATGATCGGTAACCTGCCTCCTGTCGCATTTGTAAAACCTATTTACTTTTTCGTAAGCGTATTATCAGCACTATTTACTTGTATGTTTTTTGAGCGTATCAATAAACTTCAAGTCGTTATTATGCTTTCTGATGCTGTTGGCTTAGGTGTTTTTACAGCCATTGGTGCAAATGCGGCAATGTCACATCATGTTGATGCCTCATTTTTAGTTGTTTCAATGGGAGTCATTACGGGGATTGGAGGCGGTATTTTGCGTGATATATGCGCCCAAGATATCCCTTACGTATTCCGAAAAGAAATTTACGCAATCGCTTCTATATTAGGAGCAATTAGCTTCTTAATCACACATGCAATGGGGGCGCACGTATTAGCTTTCTATGTTTGTTTATTAGTAACATTCATTATTCGTGTCGTCACTGTAATATATAATGTACATTTCCCTGTTTTCTTTAAAACACATGCTAAAATTAATAAAGGTCATTAAGAGAATTCTACATAGAATTCTCTTAATTTATATACTATTCTATACACAAATATAGAGTAATTGAATATAAAAATATATAATTATATTAGAAACAAAAATGAAAACGCTTCACAAACAGGGGGAAGAACGATGCTTGGGGTTTTTAAAAAACATAATCATAAAACAAACACCAGTATAATCGAATTAAGTAAGGCACAACAAATAACCTTTAACGTACCTGCTAATTCCGAATTAAGGATTCAAATGGATATGCTACATATTTCAAAGGAAGATTTACAAATTGTAAAAGTACTACAGCCCTTTATTTATGAGGAAATAGATTGGATTACAGAAAAATTCTATGCCAATATTACAAAACAACCTAATTTAATTACTATTATTGAACGTTACAGCTCTATTCCAAAACTAAAACAAACTTTAAAAACACATATTAAAGAATTATTCAGTGGAGATATGCACGAAGATTTTATTGAACAACGTGTCAGAATTGCCAAAAGACATGTTCAAATTGGCTTACATAGAAAATGGTATACGGCTGCCTATCAAGAATTATTCCGTTCCATCATAAAGATTTTACAAACAAAGATTACAATAATCGATGATTTTTCATATTCTATAAATGTAATAAACAAATTATTCACACTTGAACAAGAGCTTGTTCTTGCAGCTTATGAATCTGAGTATGAACAAATTCAAAAAGAACATGAAAAAGAAAAAGAAATAACGGCTATGACAATTACACATATTGCAAATGAACTAGCAGCTGTATCTGAAAAAACAAGCTCTTCTATTCAAAAATTAACTGCTAAATCCGAAACTATTGTAGAGATTGCCAAAACCGGTACATCATTAGCAACAACATCAGAAGAAAAAGCTAATAAAGGTAAAGAACAATTAAATCAGCAAAACAAACGAATGGGATATATTCAAACAAATATGGAAACTATCATTACAGATACTCATGAACTTCTCAATATTTCTAACAAAATTAACGAAATCATAGATATCGTTAAATCAATTGCAGAGCAAACAAATTTACTAGCACTAAACGCTGCTATTGAATCTGCACGTGCTGGAGAGTTTGGCAAAGGTTTTTCTGTTGTAGCTGGAGAAATCCGAAAATTATCAGAGCAAACGAAAGAATCGATCTCCAACGTTACAAAACTCGTTGAAAAAACAAATGAACAGATTATTCATGTTTCTTCTTCTGTAAAACAAATTAGTTCTCTCGTATCTGAAGGAACTGATAGTATGTACGCGACAGATCAATACTTCCATGAAATCGTAAAAGATATGTCTAATTCGAAAGAACAGAATAAAAAAATTGAAAATGAATTAGAAGCTATTTCGCAAGTAATGAAGGGCATTCAAGACGATTCTTCAAAAATGGCTCTAACAGCTGATAGTCTACAACTAGAACTAAACCGATAAGGCCAAGCTTATATTAATAACGATTTTTCATCATCTAACAATAAAAAAAGAATCCATTTTGGATTCTTTTTATTTTCTAAAAAATATTTTTTGACAATATACATAACTCATATAGACACCAAAGCTTTGTAAAATAAACAATGCTGGCATAATAATATTATAGTATGCCATATCTACTTGAAAGATTTTTAGCAATACATATCCGCTAATCAACAATAAGAACAACATGTATCCTTCATTCTTTTGTTTCTTAATAAGGAAATGTAATAAAGCTATAGCCATGAATAATGTTATTGCTATATATATCAGCTTTTCACATTTGAATAGGATAGAATTTATCCCCTCATCTGAAAACTGATTCATTACTGGTTTTAGCAGTTTAAATCTTTCACTCTCAATCTCTTTTAACTTTTGATCAATATGTTCTATTACAGTTTGATTTCCCGGTATTTTTTCCTCTTTTTGATTTTTACCGATTAAAACCGATTGAACATACGTCTCATTCGAAATCGTATATTGTGACATTCCCATCGTCTTAATTCCGTAACTCACGCCAAAATGAACACTATAAAATAGAATAAGCATCCCTATCATCTTTAATAGTATTTTTTGTTTCGTTGCGGATTGAAACAATTCAATTAACAACACATATACCGCAATAAAAATAGGAAGAAATAACCCCATTGGGAACAGCATATTGCTAAATGCAAATAACGTCGCTGAAAGCACCCACATATAAGGATGATCTAATCCTTTATATAAAAGTATGTAACAAGCAAAATAAAATAAGCATATTGCGAGCGACTCAGGCGCTAATAAGGAACTCATAAATATATTTGGAATATATAAAGCGTAAAATACGGACGCAATGCGACCACATTCTTCCCCAAAAACCATAGCGGCAATACGATAAATTAAAAATGCAGTTCCTGTACAGAACAAAATATTAAATAACTGTAAAACAAATACCGTATCACCAAATATACGAATAACTATCGATTCATAAATGATAAAGGGTAACTGTGTTACATTCTCTATATTATTGCCAATTGCAATCTGCTTTGCAGACTCATACATCGCTTTCATATCACCGATGATCGGAACATCTACAAATAAAACCATACTAACTCTCACAACTATAGATACGCTCATAAGAAAAATAAAAAATTGTTTATCTGTAAAACGATATTGTAAAATTGATGCCACTAACAATATGAGGATGACGAAAATTGCCAATACGATTGTTACACTCGTTGTACTTCCTCCAAAAAATTGCTTACTTGTTTCAAACGCTGACCAACAACTATAAACAAAAAATGCGAGCATCGCACCAATCATTATTTTACTGAAAAAAGACGAAAAATTTGTTTGTATATGATTCATATGTCCATTGCACCTCTATCTCCATTCATAACAAAACGATTCTATCATGAATAGGTACACGGCTGATAGGGAATTTCTATGACAAATATATAGTCATTACTTTTTCACTTGCAATGTAAGCGAATCCTCTTTTACACTACACTTTAGACAAAATAAATTTTCTTTCAGTTACATGAATATACTTTCAAAAGTATTATTACTCCTCTACTCATACATTTTACTTGTTTAAATACCCGGTAAAATCAAATAGGAACTAACCTTCCTTTTATGTCATAAAGAACATGTCACTCTGATTGAAAATGTACACTAGGGGCTGAATATATGGAAAAGAAATTTATGAGAGAATCAAAAGCAATTAAAACAACACGTGTTTTTCCAAATGATTTAAACAACCATCAAACATTATTTGGTGGCAAATTATTGGCTGAAATTGATAGTATTGCTTCTATTGCAGCAGCAAGGCATAGTCGCAAGCATTGTGTGACAGCATCCATTGATTCTGTTGATTTTTTAACACCTATTCATCAAGCTGACTCTGTTTGTTATGAGGCATTTGTTTGCTATACTGGGAAATCATCTATGGAAGTCTTCGTAAAAATAATTGCAGAAAATTTATTAGAGGGAGAACGCCGTATCGCTGCTACTTGCTTTATTACATTCGTAGCATTACAAGATGGAAAACCTTCTTCTGTACCTCAAGTATTACCAGAAACTGAGGAAGAACATTGGTTGCATAAAACTGGTTCCGAACGTGCTGAGACCCGAAAAAAAGGACGTTTAAAAAGCAAAGAAATGGCTGAGGTATTAACTTTAAATAAGCCTTGGAGTGTATAAAATTTCAATATCGAAAATACCTTCTGAGCGGATAACTAAATTGTATTCGCTCATTTCTTTATAAACAGTTCAAGTCTCTCATACAATCTCTACGTCTTTTCACAAATACTATGTAATATTTTTATACATATCTTGGCTAGGCTATTTCAATATTAACTTTTTCTAGTGTATAAAGTTCTATTTATAACTCGCTTCTAATCGAGGAATAGTTGCTTTACAAAGTTTATGTAAGGTACACTTATACGGGCGGTCAGCAAACTAATTTAAAAATTTGCAAGTTGTGTAGAAAACGCCTTGTTTTTTACTATATCAAAATACAATAAAAAACGATCATTATTCTTTACCAGCGAAAAACAATTTCATTTTAGTTGAAGTAATTATCCCTACTTAAAAACTTTAATATAAAACGCATTTTAATTAAATTGTATTACTTTAATGGAAAGGTGAAACTATGCAAAAGTCTATTGTTTCAAATATTTTTTATAAAATACTACTCAATACGTTTAACATTATACTTCCCATCTTAGTTGGTCCATACGCATACCGCATGCTAGGAGCCAATTCAATGGGAACTGTTAACTTTGCTGAAACTATTTTTAATTACTTTTTCATATTCGCGGTTTTTGGTGTATATCAATATGGCTTACGTGAAGTTAGCTTAATTAAAAATGATAAAAAGAAAGTTTCTCAATTATTCACAAGTCTCTATGTAATTAATGTTACAACTAGCCTTTTAGCTTTATGTGCTTTTTTAGCCTTTAGTTATATTGGATATGGAAATGAAAGCTTATTTCCTGTTCTTCTTATTTTTGGCTTCAATTTTATTTCCAATCTATTTTATGTGGAATGGTTCAATGAAGCGTATGAAAATTATGACTTCATCACTAAAAAAACAGTTATTGTTCGACTAATTTATGTTGTACTGCTTTTCTGCCTAGTTCATGGAGTGGATGATTATAAAACATTCGCAGGTTTATTAGCACTATCAACATTTTTAAATCATTCTATTAGCTTTGTATATGTGAAACGCCAAGTTAAGTTTGATTTTTCTAACTTAACCATTATCCCGCATTTAAAACCATTGCTATTAGTCGTCATTTTTTCAAATGCTAATATTTTATATACACAATTAGATCGTCTTGTGTTAGGTGAATACGCCGGAAAAGCAGAGGTCGCTTACTACGTTATGGCTTTTCAAATTATGACCATTATTAATACACTTATGTTAAGCGTTGTACAAGTAACGATTCCACGGCTTTCTTACTTATCAGGAAATGCATCTGAAAGTGAGTATGAATCTTTGTTAAACAAAATTTCAAAAGTGTATTTTATTACCCTATTTCCCGCCGCAATTGGTTTAATGCTCATTGCTCACGGAGCTGTTGTCATTTATGGTGGATCAGAATTTGCTGGGGCTGGTAATACATTAATTGTGTTCGCTTTCTATATGATTACAGTTGGTATTGAATCGATTTTATCGAATCAAATTATTTATGTTAAAAAGAAGGAAGGTATTTTAGTACGCTTCTTATTCATTTGCGGGTTTATTAACCTAGCATCTAATATTGCACTAATATTCTTCCATGTGCTTACACCAGCGACAGCAATTTTCACAACTACAATTGCTAACAGTTTATTAATTGTACTTGAATATATTTATGTTAAAAAGAAATTAAAAGTGAATTATACATTATTTGATATGCAAAAACTTAAATATCTATTTTATTCACTAACATTTGTACCAATAGCATTCGTTATTCGTATGTTCGTATCTGGACAAATACTACAAGTTCTCCTAGTCATGGTAGCATGCGGATTAACATATGCTCTTATCCTTTTCTTAACAAAGGATGAAATTCTCTTTACTCTAATAGAAAAAATACAAGCACGATTTAAAAAAGCTTAAACGTAATTCTTAAAGGAGCTGTTAAAATTGAAATTCTCTTTAATCATGGCTACTTGTGGCAGACGTGATGATATTCTTGACTTACTAAAATCACTTGAAAAACAAACTTACCAAAACTTTGAACTCATCGTAGTAGATCAAAATGATACTCCAATCTCGGATCTCTTTGATGAATATAAAGAAAAATTTTCTATTAACTACATTTATACACCTATTAAAGGGTTATCTAGAGCTCGAAATACTGGATTAAAAGTAGCGGATGGCGATATCATCGCTTTTCCAGATGACGATTGTATTTATGAAACAAATGTTTTAGAAAGTATATTAGAAACTTTCAACTCTAATAACGATGTTCAGTTTATATCAACAAACACTACTAATGTTGAAGGAACTGGTTCTTTAATACTTGCACCTAATACAGACATTATTCTTAATAACAAATATGGATTTTTAGGTCCATCTTTTACACTATTCTTTACAAAACAATTTGTACAAGATGTAGGTACATTCGACGAGGATTTAGGTGTTGGCTCTGGAACGATTTATGGAGCTGGTGAAGAAACCGACTTTGTTCTACGCGGTATGAAAAAAGACCACACTGGTTTATTTAGAAAAGATCTGTTCGTATACCATCCTGTAAAAGAAGAAGTTATAAATGAACAATCATTAAAACGTGCCATTTCTTATGCTGGCGGTTTTGGCAGAGTGATTCGCTTACATTATGGATTCCCTTATTTCTTACGTGCTATTGCTGCTGCCACATTCCGTATGACACAAAATATTTCTAATGATAAACGTAAATTCCATGCAAATCGTTTACGCGGGATTATTCGTGGATATTTAAAATAAACTCATATGAAAAAGGTGTAACCATTTCTATGAAATGGTTACACCTTTTATTTCTTTTGCATAGATAAGATTGTTTCCTCTAATCCTTCGCGATAAGATGTTTTAGGTACTTTCCCAATGAGCATTTCATATTTTTCTCCACTTAATACAACCGGTTTTTCTGTCAAATAGAGCATTTCTACATATTCTTTCATCTGCTTATCAAATAAACCCATTAACTTTATTATTCCTCTTTTTACGGTCATAACTTGTTTTGTATATCCCGTCAATTCGCGTATATATTGCATCATCTCTTCTCCGGTAATGACACCGCAACCTGGTATGTTCCACTGTTGTCCATAAGCCTCCTCACATAACGCTAATTCAACCATCGCTTTTGCACCATCTGGCGTAAAAATATACTCGCGTGCAATTCTCTTATCTCCAACAAAGCTAGACACTTTATTTGCAAGTACGCCATGTAAAGTATGATGAACAAGTGTGCTTTCCGCATTTGGACCGTAAAAATCAGGAAAATGAGCAATAAACATTTTGACGCTACTCTGCTTTGCCATCGCTTCAAGTTGTAATCGTATTTTCCCCTTCTTCGTATGAGGATTCTTTTCAGCATCTTCTTTAACCAGCCTTTGATTTTGCCTTCCATATGCATAAATATTATCAACGATCCCTAACTTACTATCACTCTCTTTTGCTACTTCCAATATGTTTCTTAATAGTTTATGTTGCTTCTTTTCCCAATCTGAATATGGGATATTTACAGCATGGAATATAACATCTACACCTTTCGCCGCATCTATTATATCCTCTTTTACAAATACATCTCCTGCTACTGTTTGTATATGTTCCTCTCCTTGAAATAAATTCTCCAACTTCTCCTTATTTCTTGCAAAGGCAACTACATCAATCCCTCTATTACATAACTCCTTTGTAATCGCATATCCCATTGCTCCTGATGCTCCCAGTACTAACGCTTTTCTCATCATAAGTTCCCCCTCTAATTAATTAACCACTGTTCAATTAATAACAAAAAGAAAATCACCTACATTAGAAGCGATTTTGAAATAAACTCTACATGCACTTGAGCAAGCCCCTTTAATTCTTCAAATGTTTGCCCACTTCCGCAATAATGTGCGACAAACCCATGTAATGATAAAAAGACAGACCATATCGTCATTGTATCTATTTTTTTATTACATAAAGAAAAAACAACCTTTGCAAATTTTTCATAACTAACATTTGGGCCGTCTGCCAAACATTCCTTTAACTCATCGTTTTTAATTAAAAACATAATTTCATAATGACTTTGATTTTTCAAACCAAACTCTATAAAACCAAATAAAACTGCTTTTAACTGCTCTTCTCGAGATAAGTTTCTTTTACTAATTTCATCTAACTTTTCATTTAACAATTGAAAGTCTTGTTCTACCATCGCATAAAAAAGTTCAGCTTTATTTTTAAAATGGTAATAAATTGAACCATGGCTATACCCTAGTTCCGTCGCAATTTTACGCATTGAAGTGTGCTGATATCCCTGTTGTACAAATAAATTTCTTGCTACGTTCATAATCATTTCTCTTGTTAACTCTTGTTTGACTGCTCTTCTTGGCGACATTTTTTATACCTCACGATTTAATTAACCACTGTTCAATTATATTATATATTTTTTCCAAAATAATGCAACTACTTATTTGAAAAAATATACATTTTTGAAATGATAGCATTATATCGAAGAATTTAGTATCATGATTCAAGACACTATTTAGAATTGAACGGAGGACATTATGAGCTTATTAACTGTTGAAAAATTAGGCCATACATTTGGTGATCGTACATTATTTAAAGATGTATCCATGCGCTTACTCGCAGGAGAACACGTTGGATTAGTTGGAGCAAACGGTGTTGGTAAATCAACATTTATGAATATAATTACTGGTCAACTTATCCATGATGAAGGCCGAGTTGAATGGACACCTGGTACAAATTATGGTTACTTAGACCAACATACAATTTTAACACCTGGCCGCACAATTCGTGACATATTAGCAGATGCGTTTTTACCTTTATTTGAACAAGAAAAAGCTTTAAATGAAGTTACAGAAAAAATGGGAACTACTACACCTGAAGAATTAGAAGAGCTTCTTGAGCAAATGGCAGAAATACAAGATGCTCTTGAAGCAGGGGGTTTCTATTTATTAGATATGAAAATTGAGGAAGCAGCGCGTGGTCTTGGAATTGACGCAATTGGTTTAGATCGTGATGTTGCCGCATTAAGTGGTGGACAACGTACAAAAGTGTTACTTGCAAAATTACTACTTGAACAACCAGAAGTATTACTATTAGATGAACCTACCAACTATCTAGACGTTGAACATATTCATTGGTTAACAAATTATTTAAAAGAATATCCACATGCATTCCTATTAATTTCCCATGATACGGAATTTATGAATAAATGTGTCGATATTATTTTCCATCTAGAGTTTACAAAAATGACGCGTTATACAGCGACATATGAAAAATTCCTAGAACTTGCGGAAATTAATAAAAACCAACATATTAATGCTTACGAAAAACAAAAAGAATTTATTAAAAAACAAGAAGATTTTATTGCGAAAAATAAGGCTCGCTACTCAACGACAGGTCGTGCAAAGAGTCGTCAAAAACAACTCGATCGTATGGAACGTATCGATCGTCCTGAAACAGCAATTAAACCTGAATTCTCATTTAAAGAGAGTCGTGCAAGTAGCCGATTCGTCTTTGAAGGAGAAAATGTAGAGATTGGATATACACATCCGTTATTACCAAAATTAACGATGACAATCGAACGTGGTGAAAAAATTGCAATCGTTGGATGTAATGGGGTCGGTAAGTCAACACTATTAAAGACAATTTTAGGTAAGATCAAACCATTAAGCGGAAAAACAAGTCTTGGTGACTTCTTAAATCCATCATACTTCGAACAAGAAGTAAAAGCTGATAATATAACACCAATTGATGATGTTTGGAATACATTCCCTAGCATGGACCAACACCAAGTACGTGCAATGCTAGCAAAATGCGGTTTGAAAAATGAACATATTTCTCGTCCACTGAACCAATTAAGCGGTGGTGAACAAGCAAAGGTTCGTTTATGTAAGCTAATGGGAGAAGACAGCAACTGGTTACTATTTGACGAGCCGACGAACCACCTTGATGTTACAGCAAAAGAGGAACTAAAAAAGGCGATGAAAGCATATAAAGGAACAATTCTTCTTGTATGCCATGAACCGGACTTTTATGAAGATTGGGTAACAAAAGTTTGGAATATAGAAGAATGGGCTCAGCAAAAAGCTTAATTCTTAATAAATATCCCCTTACATGGTATATCAATTATACAAGGGGATATTTATTTTTCTCGATAAGCTGTCCTTCCAAACACATGTAAATTCTTATCCTTCAAATTTTAAAAATAAAAAACAATTGCTTCCAAAAGGTTTCATATGCTCCCTTTTGAAACAATTGCTTTTTTTATTTATCCTCTTACTATATCTACATCTCTTTTTTGTTGTATATATAATTAATACCAAAAGCAGCTAGAAGTATCATAGGTATTGTAGCTGAATAATGATATCTCGGTGCCACTTCTACTATCATTTGTGCCATTGTTAGCCCAATTGTATATAAACAAATAATGAAAAGTGAAGATTTATTTTTGTTTTTTATAGCTAATAATGCTCCGAACAATGAAGTAGCTAGTAAAAAGTAATAAAAAACATTCGTTATTATATTATATCGTACTTCATGATCTAGTCCTGGCCCTGCATATGAGACAGCTTGACTATCGTTACCTAAAAAGATAATAAATTTATCATAAAATAGTTTCCCGAAATCTATATTATCGTTTTTTATCCTCTTTTTAGCTTCTTCCAGCATTTGTTTTTGAGCATCGTCTGCGCTCCATCCTGGTTTATCACTGTAATAAAATAGTAGGTCTGAATCGGCTTGGTTCCATGATCCTGAAGCCGCCTTATTAAATCCTACATGAATATTGTACCCTGGTACTGATGCTATATCTTCACCTAAACGTAATGTTATATAATGATTTATTGCCGAAGAGAGCATTAAGTATGTAATAACGATAACACCTACATATGTTATCTTGTTAATAAGCATCTTTTTATTACCGATATGTTTTGTATCTATAATAAACATCCATATTGCTAAAGCTATAATTGGTACTGCTGCAATTGGCCTTACCATATTCATTAAAGCAAGTAATACAGCTAATAGAATTGAGTACACAACAATCTTTTTAATAGTTATATTTTGGAATTTCTCATGAATAACTAACATAATTGCCCAAGTTAATAACAATATTGTACAATAAAACGGTTCTGAAATTGCAAACATATTATAAATTGTTTGCGATGGCAAGAGAATCCATAAAACACTCGCTGTTATAGCTGTTCTCACTCCACCAATTTTTCTAGCTATAAAATATATTAATCCCATTGATATTGTAGTTAAAACAACATTAATAATAGGTGGAATCATATAGCTTGACCCGAATATTTTTAGAAAAACACTTAAGAATGAAGCATAACCAAAAATATGTGGAAATAACGCTACATATCTACTGCTAATAACAAAATCTTGTCCTAACGCCTCTGCAGTATAGAAAAAGGTTGCATAATCACCAATTGGATGAATCTTGTAGGTAAGAATCCATGCCGATTTAACTATTACACAAAGAATTAACAATGCCGAAAGACATATTTTCTCGTTTACTCTTTCAAGATATAGCGATCCCTTTCTAAGTATAAAGTTTCCGATTGTACATAAAAATAAAAATCCGACTAGTATCATTACATAATTATATTTTCCAGTATTTGAGAAATAATCGAAAATTAATATAGCAACGAAAAAACTATAAATGCCATATACAGCACGCGTAGAAAAAGTTGATAACCCTGTTGAAAACCTTTCCACCAAAACTCACTCCTTAAACTATTTATAAAAAAAAAAATTATATTTTCCCAAAATATAATTTTATAGTGTCTATTCCTATCCATTCTATACTCTTTGATTAATGACGCACATTCAAAAAATATATTTGAATTACACTACCTGCTACTATACCTTAATATAATCATAATTTCCATATTTGATTTTATATTACGCAGTATTCAAATTATAAATAAAAATTCCTTAATTATTAGAAAAACTATTCTATAATTTCAAAATAACATCCATTTAAAACATATAACACCTTAATACAAACTATGTTATAATTGGTAATTGTGAAATATAAACAATAACGCTGTTCACCTATTTTATTTATATATTCTATAAAAATGAGGATAATATTATGGAAAAACTCTTAAAGTTTGGTTTAGTAGGAATCTTTAATACACTCATTACAATTATTAGTTTTGGGATATTGGTAAAGCTCGGGATGAACTATCTTGTTGCGAATACCATTGCCTATTTAATTGGTGTTGCCAATAGCTATTATTGGAATAAAAATTGGGTGTTTAAACCTAATAATAAAAGCACGTCAATGTTCTTTAAATTTCTAACTGTAAATTTAATTGTATTGGCTTTTAATACATTATGTTTGTTTATATTAGTAGATAAACTTACCTTTAATGCATTTATTGCACAAATCTTCGCAATTGGTGTTGGAATGGTTATAAATTTTATCCTTAATAAAATTTGGACATTCAACCAAACTGAACAGGCTACCAATTAAACTTAAGCAACTTATTAAAACTACGGAGGATACAACATGGAAAAATTAATTTCGGTTGTAGTTCCTATGTACTTCGAGGAAGAAGTAGCACAGGAATGTTATAATCGTTTAAAGTCCGTTATGCTTCAAAATAATATTAATTATGAATTTGTCTTTGTAAACGATGGCAGTACAGATCGTACAATGGACATTTTATCTGAGATTGCAGCAAATGATTACCGTACAAAAATTGTTAATTTTGCACGTAACTTCGGACACCAAGTAGCTGTTACAGCGGGTATTGCTGCTGCAAAAGGTGACGCTATTGTAATTATAGATGCAGATTTACAAGATCCACCAGAAGTTATTCCTGAGCTTATTGCCAAATGGGAAGAAGGATATGAAGTTGTTTATGCAAAACGTAAACAACGTAAAGGTGAAACTTGGTTTAAACTTTTAACTGCTAAATATTTCTATAAATTCTTAAACTATATGTCTGATATCGATATCCCAAAAGATACAGGTGATTTCCGAATCATCGATCGCAAAGTTGCTGATGTGTTCAATCAAATGACAGAACGAAATCGCTTTATTCGCGGTATGATGTCTTGGGTTGGCTTCCGCCAAACGTATGTTGAATATGAACGTGACGAGCGTTTTGCTGGTGAAACAAAATATCCATTAAAGAAAATGATTAAATTTGCATCAGATGGTATCATTGCCTTTTCGACAAAACCGTTACGAATTGTTATGTCTTTAGGCTTATTATCAGTTCTCATTTCTATAATTGTCTTGCTGTATACAATTACTGTGAAAATCATCGGTGATGGTACTCAAACAGGTTGGGCATCCATTATGGTTGCTATTACATTCTTTAGCGGTATTCAGTTACTTGGTCTTGGAATCGTCGGTCAGTATATTGCTCGTATTTATGACGAAAGTAAAAACCGTCCGATTTATATCGTGAAAGAGACAATCAATATTGAACAAGAAGAGGCTGCACAGAAAAAAGAAAAAGTGAATGCATAATAAAAAAGGTAACAATGAAAACTATCATTGTTACCTTTTTATATTGTAATACCCCATAAGTCTCAAACGGAACTCTTTTAAATTTGGGTATACATCTAAATTAGACAACATCCCTTGAATGACTGGGACCCTTGGATTTGGCAATCTCATTTCTGCCTCTAAAACATCTAGCGTAATAAGTAATTCATCATCTTCTAATTGATCAGCTAATGTACGCTTAAAAACAATTATTTCTTTTAAAAAATGCTCCTTAACTTGTTCTTTAATAAGCTCTGATTTACAAAGAAACTCTCCAAGCCTTTCTTCATGTAAAACAGGTTCTTCCGAAGATTCTATAAGTCCATCTACTAAATGATCCACCCTTTTTAAAATAAAAGCCGATACATAGGACAAATCAATTTCTGGCGCTTGTAAAATAATTAATTCTAAATATCCACGGCAGATCCCTTCTACCATAATTACTAAATCTAATAAATACGGCATAACCTTGTCACCATAAATAGACAACAAACTATTTCGATAAAATGCATGAGATTCCAATTTCATCCGCATCATAAATTCTTCTACTTCTTTATTAAATGGAATAGCATTTTCCCTCGCATGCATAATAATAAATTCCTTATGCTTTTGTATATCATTAAACTGGCAGCACAATTGTTTTTCAAATTTTTCACGCGGTAATAGTGATTCTTTTTCAATATCCATCATTTTATTTTGAATCTTGTCATAATAATATCGAAGTGTTGCTAATAAAAGCTCATCTTTCGATTTAAAGTATAAATAAAAAGCTCCCTTAGATATACCACAGGCTGTCACAATTTCCTGCACTGATGTCGCATTTACACCCTTAGTCGCAAATAACTTCATAGCCATCTCTATAATTAAGCGCTCTTTTTCTTTCATATCTTCTCTCCTACGTTTAATCTCGCATCATATTATAAACTCGAATTTGATTTTATTATACCATCTCTTTTCATTGACTACTGACCAATCAGTCAGTTATATTATGTATTAGACTGACCAGTTGGTCAATACGATATAAAGGGAGCGCAAACATGAACAAAATCATCAATTTCTCATTAAAAAATAAGTTCGCAGTTTGGCTACTAACCATTATTGTTACCATTGCAGGGATATATTCTGGGCTTAATATGAAACTGGAAACAATTCCTGATATTACAACACCTGTTGTAACAGTAACTACGGTTTATCCTGGTGCTACACCAGAAGAAGTAGCTGACAAAGTTTCAAAACCGATGGAAGAGCAATTGCAAAATTTAAGCGGTGTAAACGTTGTGAGTTCATCATCTTTTCAAAACGCATCTTCTATTCAAGTAGAGTATGATTTTGATAAAAATATGGAAAAGGCCGAAACAGAAATTAAAGAAGCTCTCGCGAATGTGAAACTTCCTGAAGGCGTAAAAGATCCGAAAGTTTCACGAGTAAACTTTAATGCCTTTCCTGTTATTTCGTTAAGTGTAGCAAGTAAAAATGAATCTTTAGCTACGTTAACAGAAAATGTAGAAAAAAATGTTGTTCCAGGATTAAAAGGACTTGATGGTGTTGCATCTGTTCAAATTTCAGGTCAACAAGTAGATGAAGTACAACTTGTTTTCAAGAAAGATAAGATGAAAGAATTAGGTTTAAGTGAAGATACTGTAAAAAATGTGATTAAAGGATCGGATGTATCTTTACCACTTGGCTTATATACATTTAAAGACACAGAAAAATCAGTTATTGTAGATGGAAATATTACAACAATCAAAGCATTAAAAGAGCTAAAAATCCCAGCTGTACCTTCAGCACCTAGCGCTCAAGGTAATCAAAATGCTGGAGCCGGTGCACAAACGCCGCAAATGAATCCAGCCGCTATGAATGGAATTCCAACAGTTACATTAGACGAAATTGCTGACATTAAAGAAGTTGGGAAAGCAGAATCTATTTCTCGAACGAATGGAAAAGAAGCCATTGGAATTCAAATTGTGAAGGCTGCTGATGCAAATACGGTTGATGTTGTAAATGCTGTGAAAGATAAAGTAAAAGACCTTGAGAAAAAATATAAAGACTTAGAAATCATCTCAACCTTCGACCAAGGTGCACCGATTGAGAAATCAGTTGAAACAATGCTTAGCAAAGCAATTTTCGGGGCTATCTTTGCGATTGTTATTATTATGTTGTTCCTACGAAATATCCGAACAACATTAATCTCTGTTGTTTCTATACCACTTTCTTTATTAATTGCTGTTTTAGTTATAAAGCAAATGGATATTACGCTTAACATTATGACGCTTGGAGCAATGACAGTCGCTATCGGACGCGTTGTCGATGACTCAATTGTTGTTATTGAAAATATTTATCGACGTATGTCGTTATCAGAAGAGAAACTACGCGGAAAAGATTTAATTCGTGAAGCTACGAAGGAAATGTTTGTCCCAATTATGTCTTCTACTATTGTAACCATTGCTGTATTCTTACCTCTTGGACTTGTAAAAGGTATGATTGGTGAAATGTTCTTACCATTCGCCTTAACTATCGTCTTCGCTTTATTAGCATCGTTACTAGTAGCAGTTACAATCGTACCAATGCTAGCTCATTCTTTATTTAAAAAAGAGAGCATGAGAGAAAAAGAAGTACATCATGAAGAGAAACCAAGTAAATTAGCAAACGGTTATAAACGCATACTTGCATGGGCTTTAAATCATAAAATCATTACATCAAGTATCGCTGTCCTTCTATTAGTTGGTAGTCTCGCACTTGTGCCGATTATCGGTGTAAGCTTCTTACCTTCTGAAGAAGAAAAAATGATTATTACAACATACAATCCAGAGCCAGGTCAAACATTAGAAGACGTTGAAAAAATTGCAACGAAAGCTGAGAAGCACTTCCAAAATAATAAAGACGTCAAAACAATTCAATTCTCATTAGGTGGCGAAAACCCAATGAGTCCTGGTCAATCAAATCAAGCAATGTTCTTCGTTCAATATGATAACGATACGAAAAACTTTGAAAAAGAAAAAGAACAAGTCGTGAAAGATTTACAAAAAATGTCTGGAAAAGGCGAATGGAAAAACCAAGATTTCGGAGCAAGTGGCGGTAGTAATGAAATTAAACTATACGTTTACGGAGATAGCTCGGAAGACATTAAGCCTGTCGTAAAAGATCTTCAAAATATCATGAAGAAAAACAAAGATTTAAAAGACATAGACTCTAGTATTGCAAAAACATATGCAGAGTACACTTTAGTAGCAGATCAAGAAAAGCTAAGTAAAATGGGTCTAACGGCCGCTCAAATTGGAATGGGTCTTTCTAATCAACATGATCGCCCTATTTTAACAACAATTAAAAAAGACGGTAAAGATGTAAATGTATATGTAGAAGCTGAAAAACAAAATTATGATACAATCGATGATTTAACAAATCGAAAAATTACAACACCACTTGGCAATGAAATTGCTGTTAAAGATGTGATGACTGTAAAAGAAGGTGAAACTTCTAACACAGTAAAACATCGCGATGGTCGCGTTTATGCAGAAGTTAGTGCGAAATTAACATCGGATGACGTTTCAAAAGCATCTGCTGCAGTTCAAAAAGAAGTAGATAAAATGGATCTTCCTTCTGGTGTAGACGTTTCTATGGGAGGCGTTACAAAGGATATTCAAGAATCATTCAAACAACTTGGCTTAGCGATGTTAGCTGCGATTGCCATTGTATACTTCGTTCTTGTCGTTACATTTGGTGGTGCCCTTGCACCATTTGCGATCTTATTCTCGCTACCATTCACAATCATTGGTGCACTCGTTGCCTTACTAATCTCTGGTGAAACGTTAAGTGTATCTGCAATGATTGGTGCGCTTATGTTAATCGGTATCGTTGTAACAAACGCAATCGTGCTTATTGACCGTGTTATTCATAAAGAAAATGAAGGTTTATCCACACGTGAAGCATTACTAGAAGCTGGTGCTACACGCCTTCGTCCAATTTTAATGACTGCAATTGCAACAATCGGGGCTCTTATCCCGCTTGCATTAGGATTTGAAGGCAGCGGCTTAATTTCTAAAGGACTTGGTGTAACTGTAATTGGTGGATTAACGAGTTCAACGTTATTAACACTTCTTATCGTTCCAATCGTTTATGAAGTATTAAGCAAGTTTAAAAAGAAAAAAGTAAAATAATAAAAAAATAACCTCGCAATTAGCGAGGTTATTTTTTATCTCCAAACAAGATTAGGCAATCTCCATATCCCTCTTTCTCTAACTCCCCTTTTGGGATAAATCGAAGAGCTGCTGAATTTATACAATAACGAAGGCCATTTGGTCCTGGGCCGTCTGGAAATACATGCCCAAGATGTGAATCTCCTTCCTTACTTCTCACTTCCGTGCGCGTCATATTATGACTAACATCCATTTTTTCTTTCACACTAGCTGACATCACCGGCTTCGTAAAGCTCGGCCAGCCACATCCACTATCAAATTTATCTATAGAAGTAAACAATGGCTCGCCTGAAACGATATCTACATAAAGACCTTCTTCTTTATGGTTCCAATACTCATTTCGGAATGGTGGTTCTGTACCGTTTTCCTGTGTTACATGAAACTGCATCTCATTGAGTTTTTCTTTTAAATGAGTTTTATCCTTTGGCCAATGTTGCTTAATAAAAGCATCTCGTCCCGATCCTTTACGATATAACTCATAGCGGAATGTATTTTTCTTATGATATCCTTGATGATATTCTTCAGCTGGATAAAATGTAGCAGCTGGCAATATTTTTGTCGCAATTGGCTTTGAAAATCGCTCACTCTTCGCAAGTTCTTCTTTTGAAGCCTCTGCCTTTTTCTGTTGTTCTTCATTATGATAAAAAATCACCGTTTCATAAGACTGTCCACGGTCGTGGAATTGTCCGCCGACGTCAGTTGGATCAATCTGTCTCCAATATATTTGAAGCAACTCTTCATACGGCATTTTATTTGCATCAAATGTAATTTGTACCGCTTCATAATGTCCCGTCGTTTCTGAACAAACTTCTTTATAGGTTGGATCTTCTTTATGACCACCTGTATAGCCAGAAACGACCTTTATAATACCTTCCATCTCTTCAAATGGCGAAACCATGCACCAGAAGCACCCGCCAGCAAATGTAGCCAATTCTATCTTTTCATTTACAGCCATTATTTCACCCCTATTCTATATTCTTCTTACAGTATGGCATAAGAAACATAATGTTATAAAAGAAAAAGCATCGAATATCGATACTTTTTCTTTACTTCACTCTATTTTTTTCAATATCCCTCTCCATTTCATCACTCGTTACATCTAAAACATCTAATAAGAAAATGAAGATCGGAATACCGATAATAAGTCCCCACACACCTAAAAAGTGCTCTGAGAAAATTAATACCATAAACGTATAAAAAATCGGTAAATTTGTTTTTTGGGACATAAACTTCGGATTCAATACGTAACTTTCAAGTGCATGAATAACTGTTACGATAACTAAAATATAAACAACGTACATAATACCGCCGATATTGTAAGCAATCATACAAAGCGGGAATAACGAAATAATAACCCCAGCTACTGGAATTAAACCAAGTAAGAAGATCATTAACGCTAAACCTAATAATTGTGGAAATCCTAATATCCATAATGCAATAACAGATAAAACACAGTTAACAACCGCAATTAAAAATTGTGCTTCAATTACTTTTCCAAATGAACGTGCAAATTTCTTTCCGAAGTACTCAATTTCATGATAGAAAATTGCAAGCCTGCTTTCTTTAAACTTTGCAGTAAAAGCAACGATACGGGCCTTTTCCAACAAGAAAAATAAACTTAAAATTAAAGAAAGTAAAACTTGAAGACCGAACTTCCCAACATTCGTAATAGATTTATACAAAATGTCTACGCCTTGTCCTACATATTTCGAAAGTTCCATATGATTGACAGCATTAACCGCATACTTAATCAATTCACTATCCGGTGGATTTCTTAAAAATACGTTAAATTGATAAATCAATTGTGAAATTTGTATCGTTAATACTGGTAAATATTTAAATAGTGTAATAGCAATTCCACCAATTAACATTACGTATAGAAATGCTATAATGAGTTTTCGATTAATGGGCATAAAATTATCTAATTTGTGAGAAATAAACTTTTGGAATCGATCCATTAAATACGTAAGAATAAACGTAATTAATATTAAATTCAACATACTTTGCAACCCATATAACACGAGAGCAAGTATTACTAATACGAGTAACCTCTGAAATCCTTTGCTTTGAAACAGGTTTTTTATTTGCATAATCGACGAGTACTCTCTCCTGTCCTATAAAGTAAAACGTTAATAAGTAGATTTCTCTCTATTTTCTACCTATAATTTATTCATTCATATGAAGATGAGCTATCATATAATTCCTAAAACCATACAGTAGCTTACTTCTTATTTTACAATACAATGACCTAATTCAAAACGTATTCTACACAGTATTAATGAAGATTTAAGGAAACTTGCATTTTGCTAACAATAGGTCTTACCACTACTGTAACATAAAAAGCAAGCCATCAGTAGGAATGTGTCCTACAAATAGCTTGCTTTTCTCATTTTTTAAGTAAGTTTTACTATCCAATGAATGGCATGAACATCGGTATGACGACAACTGTTACAACCCCAACTACTGTTACAGCAATACTTGCCATAGCTGCCTCTACTTCACCCATTTCAATTCCTACCGCAACACCTAATGCATGACCTGCTGTTCCAAGTGCTAGACCTTTCGCAATTGGATGTTTCACTCTAAATGTTTTTAAAAATAATGCTCCTAATGCGTATACGATAACTGCGTTAAAAATAACTGCAAACGATGTTATGGCTGGAATACCACCAATACTTTCAGAGATTGGTAATGCAATCGCTGTTGTTGCTGCCTGTGGTAACATTGAATTCATTACTGCTGTATCTAAACCAATTGCCTTTGCTACAATGAATACGACAATTACTGAACAAATAGATCCAACCACGATAGCCGATAAAATTTGCCACCAATATTTTTTTAACTTATCAACTTGTTTATATAATGGAATGGCAAATGCGATTGTTGCTGGCTCTAAGAAGAAACTAATCATTTTTCCGCCAGTATTATATTCTTCAAAAGTAAAATTACCTACCTTTAGAAAGACAATCCCTAATACCATTGCCACGAATAACGGTGTAAATAAGAAGAATCCTTTTGAGTGCTTAAATAATAATGTGCCGATTCCGTATGCGATTAATGAAACGACGATTCCGAAATATGGAGTCATTGTACTTGCCATGTTCATTACCCCCTAACAATAT
>NZ_JAEHBO010000053.1:0-38170 GCF_016483575.1 Bacillus cereus group sp. N12 | reverse complement strand
ACTCCCATTGACACTAACACTCTGCTCACTTCATTGGCTTTTGAAGAACAAGCAGACTTCGTTGATACATATACACCGTGTTCTTCTAAAGCATGAACGACCACTTCCGGTTTTAAACCGACAAACGACACATTTACAATGTGTGGTGCTGCATATGCAAGCGACGTATTAATTGTTACATCTTCCATTTCTTTAAAGAAACGTACAAGCTCTGTTTGTAAACTTTGCAAATGAGCTATCTTTTCTTTCACTTGTTCCATTGTCATGCGAAGTGCTTTCACCATCGCTACAATGCCAGGTAAGTTCTCTGTACCAGAGCGATACTTAAGCTCTTGTTGACCACCTGATAAAATCGGATCTAATCTTACGCCATCACGCACGTAAAGAAGACCTGTTCCTTTTACACTATGGAATTTATGTCCAGATATTGAGCAAAGGTCAATATGAGAAGCATATAAATTAAGCGGTACTTTTCCTATCCCTTGTACATGGTCCACATGGAATCTTATTTTCGGATAATTCGATAATAACGTTCCAATTTCAGCAACAGGCTGAATTGCTCCAGTTTCGTTGTTCACATGAATAATTGAAACAAGAATTGTATCTTCACGAAGCACTCGCTTCACATCCTCTACCGATACAACACCATGCTCGTTAACCGGTAAATATGTTACATCAAACCCGAGTTCTTCTAATTGCTTATATGCCTCAAACACAGACGCGTGTTCAATATTTGTTGTAATGATATGTTTGCCGCGCGAACGATTCCTCATCGCTATCCCTTTAATCGCAAGGTTATTCCCTTCCGTTCCACCCGATGTGAAAATAATTTCAGAAGGTTTTACGTGAAGAAGCTGCGCTGCAATCGTTCTTGATTGTGTTAATAGACGCTCTGCCTCTCCTCCAAGCGAATGAATAGAAGAAGGATTTCCAAAATATTTCCCAGCAACCGTTACGTACGATTGAAGAGCTTCTGGATATGGCTTCGTCGTCGCACTATTATCAAAATAGATCATCGTTCTTCCCCTTTCAGCGCTATCACATCATATAATCATATCATAAATACGTGTAATTACGCTAAGACTACACAAAGGTTCCATTTTATCCCGATTGGTGAAGGCTAATAAGTAGTGGAAATGCCCACTGATTACAGTTTCACTTTATTTTGAAACGAATAACCTTACTGTATTCCGCTATTCATTATAGCAACATCGCCTTCAAAATTACACAAAAAAACAAACCCTTTATGAAAGGGTTTGTTCATTGTCTACATATTCAGCTATTTTTTGAACAACGCCAGGTTCAAGTTGCTCTAGTACAGAAGCCGCTTGTTCTAAAGCTGCATCGTATTGATATTCACGGAATAATTTCTCTGCATAATTTAAGCTTTCTGCAAGATTTTCATCATGACTGCGGTAACGGTTTCCGTATTGAATTAATTTTTCAACTAAATACGCTTGTCCAATTAACTCTTCTGTCATTTCAGCTACACCGTTAACAGTTGTGTATGCTTCTTCTAAACTGCTATTTACAGCATGCATATTTAGCGGTTTTATTTCTAATTGCTCATATACAGCTTGCATTGCCATTTGCCCTCTTTGTAAATCTTCCATAATACTCTCTGGAAGACCTGGCAAATTCGACTTTTGCATAAAGCGTTTCGTTTCAAAAATTGTATTGCGCATTTCCTGCAACTTCTCACGCGCTTCAAATTCTTCTTTACGCATCGTTTGTAGCATTTCTTTATATTCTGCATGAAGTACTTTTAAAGTTTCACATTGCTCATAAACCTCTTCTAGTTCCTCACGAATTATAGAGAATGCAATATCTTGTTCAGCAACGCGTAATTGCATCACTTCAAAACGTTTCATTAAAATGTGCATTTGCTTTTCAATTACTTTTTGAGACTCAATATCCTTATCTTGTAACTGATAGCTTTGTTTCACAAGTTGCGTTTCTGCTTTCGTTTCAATTGTTTCTTCACGAAGTTCTTCTAAATCTTCATAAACAGAAAGTGTTTTTTGCTCTACATAATGTCTCGCATGCACTTCTTGTTCTAGTTGATCATAAAAACCGTCTAAACGAGTTTTTAATTTTTCTACTTTTTCAGCCGCTTCCGTTATATGAAGCTCCTGTATATCCATTAAACATGTTTGTAGTTGTGTCGTCATATCGCGGACTTCTTTAGGGATTTCCAAGTAATCTAATACATAACCTTGTCTTACCATATCATTATGTCCGTGTAATAAATCTTCCAGTTGAACTGGTAACGTTGCTTGACACTCTACCAATAAATCTGGAATTTGGTGAATAATGATTTCTAAATTAGCTAAACCTTCTTCCAAACTAATAACAATTTCTCTCGCTTTTAAATAGTCGCCATTATTTGTTGCTTCTTCAAAACTATTAAATTTATTAGATTCGGCATCTAGCATCTCTTCAATTCTCTGCTCAGCTGCTCCATACATGTGTCGATGAGCAAGAACACTCTTTTTCATACTACGATATGTATCACGTAGCCCTTCAATTTCCGAACTATTTTTTTCATGGCTTTCTAACAGTTGCTGTAATTCATTTAAAATGTCTGTAATACGATTATCAGCGTCATCTAAACCACTTATGGATTCGTTCATCGCATGCTTTGCTTTGCGGAAGGAGAATTGCGAGGCGAATTTTCGCGCTTGCCCTAAATCTTTTTCAGCTTTTGGAAGAGTTGTTGATACGATTTCATCCCACTCTTCACGCCATTTACCAAACAGTTCTTCTGTTTGACCTGTCATGTTCAAATCTTTTACTCGCTTTAGTTCATCTGCTACAGGTTTATCTTTTATTTCTTGTTTCCACTGCTCCAGTGCTTCAATATCTTTATATGAACGATTTCTTATCACAAGCTCTATCATGAGCAGCACTAGAATAGAGCTTACTACAATGATAACGATCGTCAGGATAGAATCCATGCAAAAAAGCCTCCTAGTTATATCTCTTTTTTTGTCCGTTCCGTTTATGAAATGGAAGGCATTATGTATAAAAAGGGAATTCCCCTATATTTAACAACTAACAATGTACTAATCATACCATGTAATGACGTGTTTTTGACCTAGTTTTTTTTAAAATTTCATGTTTCTTTAAATGCAATTGTAATCTTTCTTAATCTTCCGCCCGCTTCACTACCTATCCTCAAATGATTGCCATAACGGGCACTCTTTCATATGAGATACGAAATAGATTTTGCGCATGAGTGGGGGTTCAACAGAAATCACATGCACATTCCCCTGCTTTACCGCTTGCTCCACTGACATTTCTGGAAGTAAAGTGATGCCAAGTCCAGCTCCGACCATCGCAAGCATCGGTTCTGCATAAGAAGTTTCAAACGCAATGATTGGTTTCGCACCTATACCTTGAAACATGTTCATAATCATTTTCCTTACATCACATATTTCTGGGTACACAATTAATTTCTCATGTTCCAAACCTTCCATTCGGATTATTGTTTTCTCTTTATAAGGATGATCATTTGAAACTACACAAACAATTTTTTCCTCCCGCATTTCTTTTATATATGTAGCGCCTTCTACTACTGAATCAATGAACATCGCTTCAACCTTCCGCTCTTTAAACAATTCCATTAATACTTTCGTATGCTCAATTTTCCATTCTATTTCGAATCCATCACCTAATATATCTTTGCATTTCGATATGTAATGCGCTGCTAAACTTGGCAATATACCTATCGAAATTCTCCGTTTCTCTTGATACTTCTTCATCTCCGTTTTCACTTCATGTATTTGTTCCAAAATCGGTAACATTCTTGCTATAAATATCTCACCAGCCTCTGTTAACTCCACTCCTTGAGCCGAACGCTTGAGTAAAGTAACCTCTAAATCCGCTTCTAATCTTTGAATTTGTTTACTAAGCGCTGGTTGTGAAATATGTAAAAGCTTACTTGCCTTTGATAAACTGCGCGTATGCTTTACTTCCATAAACGATCGTACTGCCTCTAAATCCATCATATACACCTCTAACAAAAAGTTATAACTGTTATAAAAAATCGATATTTCCTTCTATAAATCATTACTCTTTATACTTATTTCATCAACTTACTATAACGAAATGTAAAGGAGAATGGTACTCTTGAACAAAAAACAAATGCTCTTCGGATCCCTCCTATGCTTACTTGCCGTAACTGCCTGGGGATTTATGTTTCCTGTAATGGCAAATGCCTTACAATTTATCGATCCGTTCTTTTTCACAACTATTCGCTACGGATCTGCAGCTATTATTTTTCTTATTTTGCTATTAATCACTGAAGGGACACATTCGCTCCGCTTAGAAAAACGAACACTTTCTTTATTTTTTTACGGAACAGTCGGTTTCGCTGGATATGGTTTTCTCGTTTTCTACGGACAACAACTTGCCGGACCTTCTGGAGCAATCCATGCAGCGATGATTCAGTCTCTCATGCCACTAATTGCCTTATCATTACAATGGATAACAAAAAATAAGCGTCCACAAAACTACACTTTTCTTTGTATGTTCGTTGCATTACTCGGTGTTATGCTTGTCATTTCAAAAGGAAATATTCACTTATTATTTGGAGCTGCAAGTCACTTATCTACGAATATATTGATGTTATGCGGCGTTACTTGCTGGGTCATTTATACAAATGGCGGTGCTCGTTTTCAATCTTGGTCACCACTTCGATATACAACGTTAACTTGTTTGTTCGGTTCAATGTCACTCATCGTTATTGTCACTTTATTAACTTACACAAACGTCATTACTGTACCATCATTACGCACAATTGTGAGCGTTCGTTTTGAACTCTTTTATATGTCGATTATTGCAGGTGTTATCGCTGTGTTTTGCTGGAATATGGGGAATCGCTATATTTCATCTATTAACGGCATATTATTTATGAATTTAGTTCCTGTCCTTGCACTTATCGGTTCCATATTTCGAGGTTATACGGTCGACAAAATCGAACTTGCCGGAGCCTCATTAACAATTATTGCGCTATTATGTAACAATTTATGGAAAAGAAAAGAAACTACAAAAATCCCCACCTCGGTTCGTTAGGTGGGGATTTTTCACATATGAACAGCTCTTGGCCATTCCTGATACATATTCGTTTTACATAATGCTTGTTCCATCCATTGCTCAATTTCCTTCGTATACATTTCTAAGAAAAATGTTTCGGATGGAAATGAATGTAATACTTCTGATATATACTGTGGATATAAAAACGGCATATTTATCATGCCTTTTAATTGCGTCATAAACATTGTAAAAGATACCTTTCTAAACTCTTTCTTCATTTGTCCTTCTCTAATGATTTGTTCGATATAATATCTTTCTTTAGAAAAATAAACGGTCATCACTTCACGAATTAATGTCGTATCAAGTGAAAGCTCTCTATAAAAAAAACGTGTCAGTTCCCTATTTTCAAATTGATATCGTAAAATCCCGCGCACCATTTGCACCATCACATCTTTAGCCGACAAATACTCTCTCTGTTCAAAGGACGTTTCAATCACATGAATATATCCTTCTAAAAAATCAGTAATAAGCTGCTCTAATAGGCCTTGCTTTCCAGCAAAATAGTATGAAATATTCGCTACATTCACATCCGCTCGCTTTGCAATGTCTCGCACTGATGTCCCGTCATAACCTTTCGTATTAAACAACGATATTGCCGCATCAATTACTTTTTGTTTCGTCTGCTTCATGCGCTCACTTCCTCTCACTGAACAGCTATAGTTTAAATTTCTTGACTTTTAAGACAAATTCCTTTAATTTTCTATCGACAAAGTCATGTGAAATACATCGTATTTTGCTAATATTTTACACATCTCGATAAAAAGGGAGTTGTTTCCATGTTTACAAAAGAAAGTTATGCAGGTTCTCGTGAAAAGCAGTATGAGACAGTAATTAAACAACTGGATGCATTATTAACTGGCGAATTAAACGTAGTCGCAAACTTATCAAATGCGTCCGCATTATTAAACCAATTTTTAGATTGCGTTAATTGGATTGGCTTTTATGTAACAGAAGGAAATCAGCTCGTTCTCGGGCCATTCCAAGGAATGCCAGCATGCGTACGTATTCCATTTGGGCGCGGCGTTTGCGGCGTAGCAGCTGAAACGAAAACAACGCAACTTGTAGCGGACGTTCACCAATTCCCAGGACATATCGCTTGCGATAGTGCCTCTAATTCGGAAATCGTTGTACCGATTATAAAAGACGGAAATGTCATTGGTGTACTGGATATTGATAGTCCTGAAAAAAATCGTTTCGATGAAGTAGATCAGCACTATTTAGAAAAGTTTGTGGAAACACTGTTAAAACATATATAAGAAAAAGAGTGAGTTATCGATTAAGTACGTCATGTACGAAACCGATAGCTCACTCTTTTTTATTGATTACTAACAGTAGATATTTTCTTTAACGCTTGCTCCAAATCAGAAACGATATCCTCCCACGATTCTAAACCGACAGATAAACGTATTAAATTATCGAAAATACCCATTTCTTTTCTTAGTTCCGCTGGAATCCCAGCATGCGTCATCGTTGCTGGATGCTGAATTAACGTTTCTGTATCACCTAAACTTACCGCGATCGTAATAAAGTGAAGGTCATTGATAAACGCTTGCGTTTCCTCTTTCCCGCCTTTGACAGAAAAAGAAATAACGCCACCGCCCCGTTTCATTTGGCGAGATGCTAACTCCCCTTCTGGGTACCAAACCCCTTCTACTACATCATGATTTTTTAGGAACGATACAATTTTTTCTGCATTATCACAATGACGATCCATTCTTACTGCTAACGTCTTTAATCCGCGTAATAATAACCACGCATCAAACGGTGCCATAATACCACCGATATCTTTTCGCATCGGACGAATTTTTTCAGCTAACACTTTCGTTTTACAAATCGTTACACCCGCCACAACATCACCATGGCCACCAATATATTTTGTCGCACTATGCACAACTGCGTCACAACCAAGCTCAAGCGGTCTTTGTAAATAAGGTGAACAAAACGTATTATCAACAATGACGAGTAGGCCATTTCGCTTCGCAACTCGAATCACTTGTTTTAAATCGATTAATTTCATCGTTGGATTAATCGGTGTTTCAACGAAAATGAGCTTTGTATTTGGGCGAATCTTATTTTCAATATCAGTCTCTGTCTCCATATCACAAAACGAATGTGTAATCATAAATTTCTCTTCTAACACTTCTAAAAATCCGTACGTGCACCCATATAATCCGTTTGAACAAATAATATGATCTCCAGCTTTTAGAAAGCCAATTAACGTTGCTGAAATAGCTGCCATTCCGGATCCGAAAGCAAGTGCTTCTTCTCCCCCTTCTAACACAGCCATGCGCTCTTCAAATAATTTTACAGTTGGATTTCCAAGTCTTGAGTAAATATAAGACGGATCTACTCCCGCAAAACTCGCCTCTCCTTGCTGCGCAGTCTCAAATGTAAATGTAGACGTTTGAAATAACGGTGGTGTTAAACTTCCTTTATGTTCCTCAGATGTATAACCGTGATGAATTAACGCTGTCTCCATATGCTTCTTTTTCATAAAAACATCCCCTTTATGTTTTTATCCCGCATATTCACCATTAAAAAACTGATGAATGTTTTTACTACATTTTATGTAAGCGTTTTATTTGTGTTTCTATCTCTTCTTTTATATTGTTTTAAATTCCTTCTTATATTAATTTCCAAAATTTATATGCATAAAACAAAAACGTACTCGCTTGACGAAACTCTGGGTAAAAGATATAATAGCGTTTGTGTAAAATAAAAAGGCAGCCTTGTAATGTGAGTTTATCGTTTGTATTTTGTTCCTCTACGGAGGTGTATCTCGTAACTCCCTGCTGCTGGAGCGAAGGTACATGAAAACAAAATGCCCGTAAATATCGATTACGTCTGTTTTTATTTTACGTAAATAAAAACATTTTTAAAGGAGGAGTCAACTATGGCTCGTTATACAGGTCCAGCTTGGAAACTGTCTCGTCGTCTTGGAATCTCTCTAAGCGGCACAGGAAAAGAATTAGAAAAACGCCCTTACGCACCAGGTCCTCACGGTCCTAACCAACGTAAGAAACTTTCAGAATACGGTTTACAATTACAAGAGAAACAAAAACTTCGTCACATGTACGGCATGACTGAGCGTCAATTCCGTCGCACATTTGACCAAGCAGGTAAAATGCCTGGTAAGCACGGCGAAAACTTCATGATCCTTCTTGAAGCTCGTCTTGACAACTTAGTTTACCGTATGGGCTTAGCTCGCACTCGTCGTGCAGCTCGCCAATT
Organism: Bacillus cereus group sp. N12; assembly: GCF_016483575.1. Lineage (NCBI taxonomy): Bacteria > Bacillati > Bacillota > Bacilli > Caryophanales > Bacillaceae > Bacillus > Bacillus cereus group sp. N12. The sequence goes on along the minus strand of NZ_JAEHBO010000053.1, from coordinate 29,842 downwards.
AGTAAACCACGGTCACATCATGGTTGATGGCGCTCGCGTAGATATCCCATCTTACCGCGTTAAACCTGGTCAAACTATCAGCGTTCGCGAAAAATCTAACAGCCTTGTTGTTGTTAAAGAAGCGATCGAAGTTAACAACTTCGTACCAGAATACTTAACTTTCGATGCTGATAAATTAGAAGCTACTTACACTCGTCACGCTGAGCGTTCTGAGTTAGCAGCTGAAATCAACGAAGCATTAATCGTAGAGTTCTACTCTCGTTAATGACAAAAAGCCAATCCTGTGGATTGGCTTTTTTCAATTCTCACCATAATTTTTTATATCCCACGTAACATAAAAATCCCAATACTCTATACCCCCACCTAAAACAAATATGTTTTATCTAATCTAATTCAAATAAAAAAATAACCTTCCTATTTCCATACATAACTTATGTTATATTATGAATTTTTAAATAACAGTATTAATATTAAGGATTTTTAAACTTTATAACGAGGAGACGTTGATATGGAATTCAGAAATGACATAAACAAAATAGCTAACCAAATTTTAGAACGAAAAGAGTACATAACTAATGAAGAAATGACCAAGCAATCCTTAATTATTCCTTTTCTTCAAAAGCTAGGTTATGACGTTTTTAGCCCTTTAGAAGTTAGACCTGAGTATATTGCAGACTTTGGAACTAAAAAGGGGGAAAAAGTCGATTATGCGGTTTTCAAAAATGGAGTTCCAATTATTTTAATTGAGGCAAAACCTGTAACAGAAAACCTCCTTAAACACGATGCGCAACTATCTAGGTATTTCAATGCCTTACCTGATGTGAAAGTAGGGGTACTAACTAATGGTATAGAATACAAATTTTATACTGATTTAACAAATGACAATGTAATGGATGAAAAACCTTTCTTCACATTCAGTATGGATAATTTAAGTAATTTAGATATTGAAACGATTGAAACTTTTACAAAAGAGAATTTTGAAGCTGAAGAGATCGTAAAATATGCCGAAGAACTTATTTATATGACCAATTTAAACTCCACAATTAAAGAGTTATTTAAAAATCCTTCAGATGACTTCCTTCGTTTTCTAATTAAAGACTTCAGCTCAACTAGAATTACAAATAACGTTTTAGAGCGGTTCCGACCAATTGTTAAAAAAGCAATTAATCGAACACTATTAGAAATAATCAGTGATGGTTTAACACCAAAAGAAACAAAAATAACGGAGAAAATAGAAACAAGCCTAGTTGCAGCCGCTTCTGCCGAAATAATGGAAGACATTAGCAAAGAAGACAAAACAGATAGAGTTTTCACTACCGAAGATGAACTGACTGCCTTTAACATTGTTAAAGAAATATTAACTGAAAATCAAAGAGACATCAGTGACCTCAAATATAAAGATACTATTAGTTATTTTTGCATCATGAATCGTGTAATCACAAAATGGTTTATACGTCTCTTCCTTGATGGAGATGCAAAATCCTTAGTTGTAAGACTAGATCTAGAAGCTACTAAACAGCTATGCCCTAATTTCGTTGTTGAGCAAGCCCCAAAATCACAGGGAGTAAGTAGAATTTTCATTGATAATGTTAATGATTTAAAAGATTTGGAACCACTTATTATTTCATGCTATGATCAGATTTTAGCTAATGTTTAAAAAGAGGGATTTCCCCTCTTTTTCCAACACAATGACAAAAAGCCAATCCTCTGGATTGGCTTTTTGTCATTTATATATAAAATAAAATTATTTATTTTCCTCTTTTTGAACATATACATAAGCATCTTTTTGCTCTTTATGTATATCAACCTTCGAATTCTCTGCAAGCTGACCCGCATTTAGCAAAGAAAAAATAATGAGCGCTTCTAGTGACATTTCGTTTTACCACTCCTTTCTATTTGTTATACGTTTATCATACCGCTTACATGTGATTTCCGTATGAACTCGAAAAGGAGATTAGAACAAAAAGGTTACAGGCATACGAATGCACGCTATAATAACCATAAAATAGGAGGTTGATTCTTTTTGACAATAAACCAAATGGTTCAATTTGGCAGTTCATGTATGTTGTTTATTACTTCAGCACTTATGAGTTGGTATCAGGGGAGTAATTTAATAGATTATCCTGATGAATGGAAATATAGCGCTAAGTTCACGAATTACTTTAAAGGCGCCGTTTCAAATTACCAAGATATTTATCAAATCGATTTCTTTATATATGCAGCAAAATTTTATCCAACAGCATTTATTGTTATGCTCATTAGCTTACTTTATATGCTCGTATTAATTCTTCATATTCTATTTACAAGAACTCGTAAGGTAATCTAAATTCATACATAAAAACCCCGAATCATAAACCTTTCAGCCTACAATCCGGGGTACTATTTGTTTTATATTCGTTTCTGATTAGTAACGAATTAAGAAATATTTCTTCTTACCGCGGCGAATGATTGTGAATTTACCTTCGATGCGGTCGTTTTCTGTTACAACATAGTCTAATGCTTGTGTACGCTCACCGTTTACGTAGATTGCACCGTTCGTTACATCTTCACGTGCTTGACGTTTAGATGGAGAAATTTTGCTTTCTACAAGTAAGTCGATTAATACTGTATCTTCTGCAGTACGTTCTACAGATGGTACGTCTTTGAATCCTTGTTCGATTTCGCTTGCAGTCAGTTCTGCTACAGAACCGCTGAATAGTGCAGCTGAAATTTTAATTGCTTGCTCTAATGCTTCTTCACCGTGAACAAGTTTTGTCATTTCAGAACCTAACGCTTTTTGTGCTGCACGTTTTTCTGGCGCTTCAGCTACTTGCTTTTCAAGCTCAAGAATTTCTTCATGAGATAAGAATGTGAAGTATTTTAAGTATTTAACAACGTCGCGGTCATCTGTGTTAATCCAGAATTGGTAGAACTCGTAAGGAGTTGTTTTCTCTGGGTCTAACCAGATTGCGCCGCCTTCTGTTTTACCAAACTTCGTACCGTCAGATTTTGTAACAAGTGGAATTGTTAAACCGAATGCTTTCGCATCTTCTTCTGATTTACGGATTAATTCAAGACCAGCTGTAATGTTACCCCATTGGTCACTACCACCGATTTGTAGGCGGCAATTATGGTGTTGGTATAAGTTTAAGAAGTCGTATGATTGTAAGATCATGTAACTAAACTCAGTGAATGAAATACCCGTCTCTAAACGAGATGCTACTGTATCTTTTGCTAACATATAGTTTAAACCGAAGTTTTTACCGATATCGCGTAAGAATGAAATGACATCTAAGTTACCAAGCCAATCATAGTTATTAGCCATTGTTGCTGGGTTTTCCACGTTTTCGAACTCTAAGAAGTTTGAAAGTTGGTTTTTAATGCTTTCTGTGTAGTAAGCAACTGTATCTTTCGTATTTAATGTACGCTCTGCTTTTTTACCACTTGGGTCACCGATCATACCAGTACCACCGCCAACAAGTGCGATTGGTTGATGACCAGCTAATTGGAAACGACGTAACATTAATACTGGTAACATATGACCGATGTGTAAGCTATCCGCTGTCGGGTCGAAACCACAGTATAATTTAACGCTTTCTTTTTCTAATAATTGCTCAAGGCCCTCAGCATCTGTTTGCTGATTAATTAGACCGCGAAATTCAAGATCTTGTAAAATACCCATATCCTACATACTCTCCTTTAAGTTCATTACTGGCGTGAAGGTTGAAAACATAAAAAAATCGCCCCTTCAAATAAGGGACGATTTTGATTATCGCGTTACCACCCTAGTTGCAGGCAAAAAAAGCCTACCACCTTATTTACATAACGGCTTAGCACCGTCTTTTCCCTTTTGAATACAATTCAATCGAAAAAAGATGCTCTAGGGGCGTAATTCGCGATCATCTATGTGCTGATTTTCACCGGCCATCAGCTCTCTAAAACAGGGAAATGATCACTACTTCTCCCTTTCCACGCTCAATTATTCATATACTTTTCTTTATACCATCATTTATATAGGCGTGTCAAATAAGGGCAGGATTTCTCTTCTTGTCAATCCTTTACAACGTCACAAAGAGTAATTTATTAGACATATAAAAGCCTCCCTCATCTATTCTTTCATAAATGTATACAGACGAGGAAGGCACTTCGTTCAAATATTATTTTAGTTTTTTTATAATCTTTGCAGGATTCCCGCCAACTACTACATTATTAGGCACATCTTTCGTTACGACAGCACCAGATGCAATCACCGCATTGTCTCCAATTGTTACACCTGGATTAATAATTGCTCTTCCGCCAATCCATACGTTATCGCCAATTGTAACTGGTTTTCCGTATTCTGATCCGCTTATACGCTCAATTGGATCGAGTGGGTGCGTTGCTGTATAAATGTGAACACCTGGAGCTAACATACAGTTCACTCCGATTGTTACCGGGCATACGTCTAAAATCGTACAGTCAAAGTTCGCGTAAAAATTTTCGCCGACATGAATGTTATAGCCGTAATCACATCTAAAAGAAGATTCAAGATGAATATTATCTCCTGTCGTTCCGAATAATTCTTTTACGATTTCGCTACGCTCTTTCAATTGCTCTTCTGGCGTATCATTTAATTTTCTCGTTAATATACGTGCTTGCTCTCTTTCTTGTACTAAAACTGGATCAGCCGGTATGTACATTTCTCCTAGTATCATCTTTTCTTTTTCTGTTTTCATCATACTATCCCCTTCAACTTATATATATAAGTTCATGATATCATAAAAAAGAAAGGCCTGAACATTTTTCGTTCAGACCTTTCTCTCTTAATCTTCCATCGTTGATAAGTCACCTGTTGGTAAGTTTAACTCCCACGCTTTTAATACGCGGCGCATAATTTTACCACTTCTCGTTTTCGGTAATTTATCTCTAAATTCAATTTGTCTTGGCGCTGCATGAGCTGCTAGGCCTTTTTTTACAAATTGACGAATTTCTTCTTTTAATTCATCAGATGGTTCGTATCCTGCTCGAAGTGCGATAAACGCTTTAATAATTTCGCCACGCACCGGATCAGGAATACCAATTACACCAGCTTCTGCAACAGCAGCATGCTCGATTAGTTTACTTTCTACTTCAAACGGTCCAACTCGCTCACCTGACGTCATAATTACATCGTCAATACGTCCTTGGAACCAGAAGTATCCGTCTTCATCCATATAAGCTGAATCACCTGATACATACCAGTCTCCCGGCATAAAGTATGACTCATATTTTTGCTGGTTATTCCAGATTCCACGCATCATAGCTGGCCAACCTTTACCAATTGCTAAGTTACCCATTGTGTATGGAGGCACTTCATTTCCTTCATTATCAACAATCGCTGCTTTCACACCTGGAATTGGTTTACCCATTGAACCTGGACGGATTTCCATACACGGATAGTTACAAATAACTTGTCCACCTGTTTCTGTCATCCACCACGTATCATGAATACGAAGTCCAAATGCATTCATACCCCAGCGAATTACTTCTGGATTTAAAGGCTCACCTACGCTTAATACGTGGCGTACTTGTGATAAGTCGTATTTTTTAATTGCATCTTGTCCAGCTCCCATTAACATACGGAACGCTGTCGGTGCACTATACCAAACTGTTACACCGTAATCTTGCAGTGCTTCATACCATGCATCTGGACTAAATCGTCCACCTAAAATAACATTTGATGCTCCGACTAACCACGGTGCAAAAATGCCGTAAGCAGTTCCCGTTACCCAGCCCGGGTCAGCAGTACACCAATATACGTCATCTTCTTTTAAATCTAATACCCATTTCGCCGTTTGATAGTGCTGAACCATTGCATTTTGCGCATGGAGAACACCTTTCGGCTTACCAGTAGAACCAGACGTATAGTGAAGAATTAAACCGTCTTCGCGGCCTAACCATTCGATATGTAATTCTTTTGAAGCTTGTTCAAATAAAGGATTGAACGCTACTGTTTTACCGCCTTCTTCTACATTATCTCCAACAAGAAAGACTGTTTTTAAAGCTGGTAAATCATTTAATGGTATACGCTCTAACAATTCAGGAGTTGTAATTAACACCTTTGCTTCGCTATCTTCTAAACGATCACGAACTGCGCCTTCCATAAATGCTTCAAATAGCGGTCCAACAATTGCTCCTAATTTCACTGCACCTAAAAGCGCGAAATATAATTCTGGAGAACGTGGCATAAAAATAAAAACGCGATCGCCTTTTTCAACATCGCCATAATTTTTTAGGACGTTTCCTGCTTTATTAGAAAAATCCTTCATTTCCTTAAATGTATATTTCTCTTTTCGCGATCCATCTTGATAATAAAGGGCTACTTTATTTTTTCGATCAGATTTCGCATGCTTATCAATTGCTTCATACGCCATATTTACTCGGCCTGTCTCATTCCAAGTAAAATTTTTATTAACCTCTTCCCAGTTAAAATTCGCGTATGCCTCTTCATAATTCGGCAAATTATTTTCTCCTTTAATGACAGGAAGCGTTTCTACTTTCATACTTTACATCCCCCTCCTATGTATTCTATTATCTATTATAAAGACATTATTTAAAATTTTCAGTATATTTGTTGATTTTTAGACAAATTTTTAATGACAAAATTCGATTCACATCGCATATATTATAAAGTACGATATTAATAGATTCACAAACCCTCAAGGTGGTGAGCAATACATTGATTCATAAAAAAATATATAATGCTAGAAACTTGAAAACAGCGAAAGGCACTTTAATTATTGAAGGTCCTGTCTCTACCCATAATCTTGAAATGTATGAATTCCATCCAGATTTAATTGCGTTTCGTCCTGCCGAGCAGCAATATAAAGCAATTGTCGAAATTTCTAAATTACCAGAAGCTCGACTCATTATTGCTAGACATGACCAAATGATTGTTGGATATGTTACATATTTATATCCTGATCCACTTGAACGATGGTCAGAAGGAAAAATGGAAAACTTAATTGAGCTTGGGGCAATTGAAGTAGTCCCAGCCTTCCGAGGGTCCTCTGTCGGAAAGAACTTATTAGAAGTGTCTATGATGGACGATTATATGGAAGATTACATTATATTGACGACTGAATATTATTGGCACTGGGATTTGAAACAAACAGGATTGAATGTGTGGGAATACCGAAAAGTAATGGAAAAGATGATGAATGCCGGTGGGTTACAATGGATGGCTACAGACGATCCTGAAATTTGTTCACATCCCGCCAACTGTTTAATGGTCCGCATCGGTAAACGGGTTGATACGGATTCTATTCAAGCATTTGACCGTCTACGTTTTCACAATCGTTTTATGTATTAATAAAGGGGGCAACTGGAATGATTGTAGAAGAAATTATGAATCAAAATGTAGTTACACTACATCCAAACGATACAATCGAAACAGCAATCCGAACGATACGCACGAAAGGAATTCGGCACATTCCAATTGTCGATCAAAATAATCACGTCGTAGGCATTATTTCTGATCGGGATGTAAGAGATGCAAGTCCGTCTATTTTAGATGAACCAGTTTCACTCAATATGCTGAAGCAACCGCTCGAACTTATTATGAAACATCCTGTTATGACTTGCCATCCTCTCGATTTCGTTGAGGAAATTGCTACTTTATTTTTTGAAAATAAAATTGGCTGCCTTCCTGTTACAAAGGCTGGTAAGTTAGTTGGAATTATTTCTGAATCTACTGTACTGCACACGTTAGTAAAATTAACAGGAGCACATCAACCAAGTTCGCAAATTGAAATTCAAGTAAAAAACGAACCTGGTATTCTTGGAAAAGTCGTTGCCATTTTTAGTGAGTTACAAATCAATATCGTGAGCGTTCTCGTCTACCCAGCAAAAGATGAGAATGATAAAGTACTCGTTTTCCGCATTCAAACGATGAATCCGCTAAAAGTGATTGATGCACTTGAAGCAGAAGGCTACCGCGTATTATGGCCAAACATCATGGGGATGCAAGCATGAGTAGCGCGTTTATTTATTCGGATGACTTTCGGGGCTATTCATTTAGCCCTGATCATCCTTTTAACCAACTGCGCGTCACACTTACGTATGATTTATTACAAAAGGGCGGTTTCATCTCTCCCTCTCAAATCATCTCACCACGGATGGCTACAGATGAAGAGATTGCCTACGTTCATACAGAGGAGTACATACATGCGGTAAAACGTGCTGGAGAAGGAAAGTTAGAAAAATCAATTGCGATGACATATGGACTCGGAACAGAAGACACACCGATGTTCTCAAATATGCACGAAGCAAGTGCATTGCTCGTTGGTGGTACGTTAACAGCTGTCGATGCTGTTCTTTCTGGAAAAGTAAAACACGCGCTTAACTTAGGAGGCGGCTTACATCATGGCTTCCGTGGTAAAGCATCTGGCTTTTGTATTTATAACGATAGCTCCATCGCAATGAAATATATTCAGAAGAAATACGGTTTACGTGTTTTATATATTGATACAGACGCTCATCACGGTGATGGCGTACAGTGGTCGTTTTATGATGACCCTAGCGTATGCACCATTTCATTACACGAAACCGGACGTTATTTATTCCCTGGAACTGGCGCTGTAAATGAACGTGGACAAGGTAATGGCTATAGTTATTCTTTTAACGTTCCACTCGATGCTTTTACAGAAGATGAATCGTTTCTAGAATCATATCGAACTGTCGTAAAAGAAGTTGCCGCATACTTTAAACCGGATATTATTTTAACGCAAAACGGTGCAGATGCGCATTATTACGATCCACTTACACACCTTTGTGCAACGATGAATATTTACCGTGAAATACCGAAGCTCGCTCGCGAAATCGCTAATGAATATTGCAACGGTCGCTGGATCGCTGTCGGCGGCGGTGGCTATGACCACTGGCGCGTCGTCCCAAGAGCGTGGGCACTCATTTGGCTCGAAATGAACAACATCCAAAACATCTCAGGTTATCTTCCTCCAGAATGGATTGACGCTTGGAAAGGACAAGCAGAAACAGAACTTCCCCTCACATGGGAAGATCCAGACAACATGTATAAACCTATCCCCCGTAAACCAGAAATTGAAGAAAAGAATGCATTAACTGTAGCGAAATCCCTTGAAATTATTCGGAATAATATGACAAAATCTTTGTACTAAACGAAAAGGAGGCTCGTTTTTTAATAGCCTCCTTTTATTTATTGTCGATTTCTGTCAGTAAGTCGATATATTTTAATAATCGCTGATATATTTCGAGTTGCGCCGATATATTCTGATAATCGCTGATATATTTCGAGTTGCGCCGATATATTCTAATAATCGCTGATATATTTTCATTTCATAACAGCCTGGCCCAACTTTTATGAGAAAAGGTCGTGATATTATGTGGAAACGACAAATGCTCCGCACGAAACGTGGTACATTTGAACTCTTTACAAAAGGGAATGGTGAACCGCTTTGTATTACACACCATTATTCACAATTTAATGAAACTGGTGATTACTTCGCGGATGTTTTTACTGCTACGCATCGTGTATTTCTCATTAATTTACGAGATGCCGGTAGCTCTGTAACCGCCCAGTCAGAAAACGAATTAAGCATGATTGAAACAATCCACGACTTAGAAGCAATACGAGAAGCATTACAACTTCCAACATGGCATTTCGCCGGTCATTCAACAGGTGGTATGCTTGGAATTTTGTATGCGATTACATATCCGAATTCCTTACAATCATTAGTCGTAGCAGGAGCTGCAGCAAGTAACTATGCCGAAACACCATTTTGCATTTATCATCCAGAACATCCACAGTTTCATTATATGCAAGAGCTCATCGAAAACTTAAAAAGCCCTTACCTTACAAGTGAAGAACGGAAAGAACTATCTACTAAGAGAACAAAATTATCATTGTATAAACCCGAAAACTATAACTTTTATTTTTGTAGACCGATCAAAAAAACAATGTCCACCAGCCGGATGAACGCTTTCGCTCATGAATATTCTTCATTTGATTTAAGAGAGTCTTTATCTTCTATTAAAACAAAGACACTTATTATGTGCGGACGACACGATGTGCAGTGCCCAATTCAATATTCTATCGAGATGCATGAGGGTATACGTAATTCTATCTTTATTCCATTTGAGGACAGTAACCATTATCCTTTTTTAGAAGAGGCTACCCACTTTATTTCTATCACACAAGAATTTTACAAAACGTTATAACAGGGAAAATCCAGTTTTGAGTTCAGTTACTATTAAAAAAATCTAAATAAATAACATATGAATTCACAGACTAATGTACTAATAAAAGCTCAAAGTCTCTATATGACTTTGAGCTTTATTTTTTAGAAGAAAAACTTCATACTATAATAAAATAAAAGATAAAAAGAAAAAAGGACTAAACCTAAATCAATAAATACTGACTTTTTATCTCCTTCTTTTACGCTGATCGTAATACCAAACATACTTCTAACCATCCAAAAAGCCACCAAAAATAATCCACCTAAATGGTCATTTGTATAATCTTTATCATAAAACATTTGTATTGCACCAATAATTAATAAAATAAGTATGATATTAGTCCCAATCTTTAAAGCCTTGTTTGATTTAATATTCTTTCATACATCCACCAAAACCTAACACTTCCTCTCAAACCATCCTGCGTTTTATTTCTCTTTATATTTTAACACGAATTACCTAATATTCCCTTTCAAATTCAAATCATAAGTGTAATACACTATTACGCATATAAAAAACCTGTCAACACTTTGACAGGTTTACTACACATTAAAACGATAACCAGCTCCCCATACCGTTTCAATATATTGCGGGTGGGCAGGATCTCTTTCAATTTTTTCACGTAACTTTCTAATGTGAACGACAACAGTAGCTAAATCGCCAGCAGAATCTAATCCCCAAATACGTTCAAATAACTGTTCTTTATTTAATACTTGGTTTGGGTGCGTTACAAAGAATGTTAATAAATCAAATTCCTTCGTTGTAAACGCGATTTCTTCATTGTTTATAAAAACTTTCCTCGCTCGTTGATCGATAGAGATTCCATGAATATATAACGTATCACGTTGCTTACTTACATTTCCTGATAATCTTTCATAACGAGAAATATGTGCCTTTACCCTTGCGACTAATTCACTTGGGCTAAACGGTTTCGTTATATAATCATCCGCTCCTAATCCGAGTCCGCGAATTTTATCTATATCTTCTTTTTTAGCTGAAACAAGTAAAATCGGAATATCTTTTATAGCACGTATTTGTTTACAAATTTCGAATCCATTCATTTTCGGAAGCATAATATCTAAAATAATTAAATCATAGTCTTCTTGCAGAGCCATTTGTAAGCCTATTTCTCCAGAATGCTCTACATCAACTTGAAAATCACTAATTTCTAAATAATCTCGCTGTAATTCTGCAATACTTACTTCATCTTCTATTAGTAAGATTCTTTTCAATTTACTCACCACATTTCTCTACTTTTTCCAATGAGAAGAAAATGCTTGTGCCTTCTCTAGGCTCGCTTTCCGCCCAAATTTCTCCGCCATGTTCTTCCACAATTTGCTTCGCAATCGCTAAACCAAGTCCACTTCCACCTGTGCTAGAGTTTCGAGATTGCTCTGCACGATAAAACCGTTCAAAAATATAAGGAAGTGTATCAGATTCTATACCTGATCCATTGTCCATCACTTTCACAATAACTTTATCGTTATCACTCGATACTGTTACAGCAATTTTTTGCTCTTCTTTATCCATGTATTTCACACTATTATGAATTAAATTTGATATCACTCTATTTATCTTTTCGCAATCAGCCGTTACATATAGTGGTGATGGATGTAATTGTAAGTACACTTCTATACCTTCTTCACTTAAATCCATCTGCATCTCTTCTATTAATTCCTGCATAAACATATTTAATTCAACTGTTTCAAACTGGAATGGGACTCGATTTAAATCGAGCTTCGAAAATAAAAATAGTTCATCAATGAGTGTATCCATATGTTTTGCTTTCGTATGAATCGTTGTTAAATACTTATCCATTTTCTCCGGGGTATTTGCTACCCCGTCCTTTATTCCTTCCACATATCCGATAATAGATGTAATCGGTGTTTTCAAATCATGGGAGATGTTTGAAATGAGCTCTTTTCGATTTTCTTCATACTGCGTTTGTACTTCAATCGACTCTTTTAACTTCTTCCTCATTTCCTCAAACCCTTGATTCAATTGACCTATTTCATCATGCGATGTAACTGGAATTTGAAATTCTAAATTCCCTTCTTTAATTCTCTCCGTCGCATCTTTCAATACAAAGATTGGTTTTATCACACTTTTTGAGACGAAATAACTTACTAACCCAATGAGCAAAATGGCTAACAATAAAAGTGCTACGAACAAAATCGGAAATAATTTTTGTGTAAGATCTACAAACGAACTTTGCTTTTTTAGTACAAATATACTCCCTTCTTCATTATTTTGAAAAGAAAAATCAAATTTTACATATCGATAAAATGTATCGCCTAGTTCCGTTGTACCACGACTATTAATATTTGCTGCTTCAAATTTCGGAAGGGCTTCTGTTACGGTCGAACTTTCAAAACCCTTTGTAGCATAAGAAATGGTTTCTCCCTTTCTTACAACTATTTTCACACCTTCTTTTTCAAGTGATGCAACGAACGATTCATCTAATAGTTGATATTGATGTTGCTTTGCCGCTCCTTTCAATTCAAGATACGCATTCTCTTCTTCTGGAGTCAGCGGCTTTTGAATATAAGAACTTTTATAAAAATTTTTCACTGCTTCCAAGTCACCTGTTATGGAAAATACAATTAAAAATCCCGCAACTAAAATAAGCGTAATGGAGACGAGAATAACAGCGATATAAGAAAATAAAAACCTTGTTTTAATAGACATCATTTACAGCCTCACTTTATCACTCTATTTGTGGACAGTAAGACTTCCACCTCAAAATTCAGTTGAAACAAAAAGTTAGGTGCAAGTCGGGCTACCCGTAAACGCCCGATTGATTCAAACTTCATATTCATAAGCATAAAAATATATGTTCAATTACTCAAGCGATTTTATAGTAATTTTAGCGTCAGTTTATAAAAATTTAATGTTCTTATTTTACAGTTGAAATTAGGAGGTTGAAATTCCATGTTCAAAAAAACATTAAGCATGATATGTTGTGTAATTTTTTTACAAGGATGCTCGCAAGAACAAGAAGTAAAAAAGGAGATGACAAACATGGAGACTGCACTACTAGCAGCTACTGACAAAAACGAAACGAACACTGTTATATCTTTATTAAAACAAGGAGCAAATATAAATGCAACGGATAGTCAAGGACGCACCCCGCTTATGATTGCCACATACAAAAATGATATAAAGACCGCGAAAGCTCTTATCGATGCTGGCGCCGATGTAAATATCCAAGATAATATAAAAAACAATCCATTTCTATACGCCGGTGCGGAAGGTTACTTAGACATTTTAAAACTAACAATTGATGCTGGTGCGGATCCAGCACTTACGAATCGTTACGGTGGAACAGCTCTTATCCCAGCCTCAGAACATGGCTATATTACTGTTATAAAAGAACTCCTCACGCGAACAAATATCGATGTAAACCATGTCAATAATCTCGGATGGACAGCTTTAATGGAAGCTATCGTACTAAGTGACGGCGATGAAACACAACAACAAGTCATTCGCCTACTCATTGAACACGGCGCAGATGTAAACATTCCCGATAATGATGGTGTCACCCCACTAGAGCATGCTCGTGCTCATAATTTTGAAGAGATAGAGAAGATTCTAGTAGAAGGACGTAAGTAAAAAGCTAACCTTTGCCTTCCTCCCCCGCCCTATGCTACATTTAACCCGTTACATCAATATTGATAGGGTGGGAATACAAATGAATAAACCTAAAATTGGGATGATTGGACTTGGAAGTATTGCACAAAAGGCATATCTTCCAACACTTACAAAAGAATTAGATTGGCACTTTGTTGGGGCGTTTACACCTAACGCGGAAAAAAGAAAACAAATTTGTCAGCAATATCGGATTCAAGACTTTCATTCTATTGAAACGTTAGCTTCAGAATGTGATGCAGTTTTCGTTCATAGTTCCACTGCTACACATTATGAAATCGTTTCTACACTTCTTGAAAAAGGAATCGATGTTTATGTAGATAAGCCGTTAGCAGCTACAGTAGAACAAGCTGAAAAACTAGTCGAATTGAGCGAAAAGTACAATCGAAAGTTAATGGTCGGATTTAACCGCCGCTTCGTTCCTATGTACGTTGCTGCAAAAGAACAAGCTAATACTATTTCATGGATTCGAATTGAAAAACACCGTACAAATAAAGTTGGGCCAAATACGTACGACTTTACTATGTTAGATGATTACTTACATATTGTAGATACTGCTCGTTGGTTAGCTAATGATGACCTTAACGTCGTTCATAATATGATGCAAATAAATGAAAAAAATGAACTTCTTTACGGCCATCATACATATACAACAACAAACGGACTATTACTTTCAACAGCGATGCACCGCCACGCTGGTACAAATTTAGAACAAATTGAACTTGTAACAGCAGGAAAAATCATTCGCGTAAAAAATATGAATACATTTGAAATTGAAGAGGAAAATTCCGTTTCACAAAGCGGTTCTCCCTCATGGGAAACGACGTTAAAGCAGCGTGGTTTTGAAGATGCTGTTCATCATTTTATTGAATGTGTACACGGAGATACGAAGCCTGTTGTAGATGGATTGGAAGGATTAAAAACGCAACAAATGCTACAAACTCTACTTGACGATGTAAATAAAAATTAAAACGGATACATTTTTCAGAATTTACTTTCATTCCCATTTTCCCTTTATTTCTCTCGTAAATTTCTATAGAATATGTTGATAGGAATTATAAATTTCATAATGAAACGTGGAAAGGATGGGATTAACACATGTGGAACGAGTTTAAAAAGTTCGCTTTCAAAGGGAATGTAATTGATTTAGCTGTCGGGGTTGTAATCGGTGCTGCATTCGGTAAAATCGTTAGTTCTTTAGTAAAAGATATCATCACACCATTACTTGGTATGGTATTAGGTGGCGTTGACTTTACAGATTTAAAAATCACATTTGGTAAGTCATCTATTATGTATGGTAACTTCATACAAACAATTTTTGACTTCTTAATTATTGCAGCTGCTATCTTTATGTTTGTTAAAGTATTCAACAAACTAACTTCTAAAAGAGAAGAAGAAAAAGAGGAAGAAATTCCAGAACCAACAAAAGAAGAAGTTCTTCTTAGCGAAATTCGCGACTTATTAAAACAACAAAACTCTTCTAAAGATAGAGCATAATTGAACGGATAAAAAGGCATGCCCCTCTCGGGACATGCCTTTTTTATATGTTATAACGTTTCCGAATTCATATGAATAAATAAAATAATACCAGCAACCATAAGTACCATAATACTACCTGCAAATAGTGTAATACCGATGAACATTAAACTTGTGCTCATGTCCACTGATACACTTTCAGTAAAAATAGAAATTACATACGTGATAAGGGCAATTCCTGCAAGAATACTTCCTGGAACAAATCGCTTTAAGCCATTTTGTTTTAACGTCATATATGCAAAAAAAGCAGTCGTGCAAAGCGTAATTATCCAAAGAATGATCATCTTTTCTCCCCCCTCACAAACCTTTTCTTTCTATTATACATGACATTGCCCTATAATAGTTGAATTTGCACTTATGTGACATATAACAAGGGATCCTATTCTATATTATAGCCTAGAATAACATTGCAGAAAGAAAATCGATTTCGTTACAAATAAATGGTTATTTTTCCCTTTTGTTGATATAATTGTTATATAGAAATATTCTTTGTAAGGGAGTGTTCATAATGATATGGATTTCACTAATCGTATTAGCCTATTTTATCATTCTCGTCCCAATACAGTATAACTACATTAAGATGTTCAAAGAAAAACAGCAAAAAATGAATGTCGCACAAAATGAACTATACGACAAAATATCTTATGAAGAATCCCAAGTACATTACCATTATCAAAGTAACGTATTTACAATACCAGCTTCACTTGTAGCAAGTATTGTTTATAAAGTGAAACATTCGGCATGAGGAGATTTCCCAAATGTACGCTGTAAAATTATTGTTTGAATCTGTTCATTCAGGTGAGCCTAATCCTAGTAAGATAGATGAGCATTATGAAGAGAATCACGATACGCTTTTTGAAGAAAGTATCATTCTCGTTAAAGCGAACAGTTTAGAGGAAGCTCATGATCTAGGGAAAAAGATCGCTATACAATCAGAAGATACGTACGATAATGTATACGATCAACAAGTAACATGGAAGTTTCAAAAAGTACTTCATGTTTTTGAGTTAGATGAAACGCCATTTGAGACAGGAAAAGAATTGTACGCAAGATTTTTACACGTTAAGAAAAATGAAACTGTAGATACAGTAGTTAAAAAATACTATCCTGAATACGAATAAAAGCTCACAGCAATTGCTGTGAGCTTTTTTATACTTACTTCGTTGAATCTCTAAATTGGATACGGTGAGGTAAGATAACAGTGTGATCTTCCACTTTTTCTTTGTTCATATACTTTGTTAATAAACGCATTGCTACTGCACCGATATCATACATTGGCTGTACAACTGTTGAAAGCTGCGGGCGTACCATTAGTGCAAGGCGTGTATTATCGAAACCAAGTACTTCTATATCAGTTGGTACGTTTAATCCAGCATCTTGAGCTGCGTGGATTACACCTAGTGCCATTTCATCAGAAGATACGAAGATAGCTGTTGGCTTTTCATCCATACTCCAAAGCTTTTCGAATGCTTCGATACCTGAATCATATGTGTAATCTCCATCGATTACAAGATTTTCATCATATGAAATACTTGCTTCTTCTAAAGCTTTTTTATAACCTTGTAACTTTTTAGCGCTTCCCGCTTTATCAATGAAAGGACCAGAGACGAAACCAATACGTTTATGTCCTTGCTCAATAAAGTGCTTCATTGCATCGTAAGCTGCTTGTGTATAATCAATATTTACTGATGGCGTTTCATTTTGCTCATCAAATGATGCTGCTAATACAATCGGTACTGGAGACTTTTTAAATTCTTCAATGTGAATGTCTGTAATATCTTCACCCATGAAAACAATTCCGTCTACTTGTTTTCCAAGCATCGTATTTAATAAATGGAACTCTTTCTCTTTGTTTTGGTCAGAGTTACTTAAAATGATGTTATATTTGTACATTGTTGCGATATCTTCAATTCCACGAGCAAGTTCTGCATAAAACGTATTTGAGATATCAGGAATAATAACACCCACTGTAGTTGTCTTCTTACTTGCTAGTCCACGTGCTACCGCATTTGGGCGGTATCCTAAACGATCAATTGCTTCTAATACTTTCTTTCTTGTTGTAGGCTTTACATTTGGGTTACCGTTCACAACGCGAGATACGGTAGCCATTGAAACGTTCGCTTCGCGCGCTACATCATAGATTGTTACGTTCATCTCATCGCACACTCCTTCTATTTTTGTTATCTATTTTTATGTATCGGTTACTTGAATGAAAAAAAGACATCAACTCTATTTGCAGATGCCACCAATCGTCCCGAGTTCTTCCTTTTACTAATGATACGATAAAAACGCAGGCTCATACAATATTTTCCCGCAAAAGTTTCGAAAAAATTCGCTTCTTTTCTCGTATTTTCGTATTTTTTATGAAAAAAAGGGTATTTTTTGTAAAAATATAGATGTTTCATAAGTAGAAACCTTATTTTAAACCGTACGATAGTAAATGAAATTGATATGAGCGATTTTTCAAATATATTGACCACACCTCAAATTATATCGGCAATTATCCGCATATTTCGACCACAACTCAAATTATATGAGCGATTTTTCGCATATATCGATTGCAACTCAAATTATATGAACAATTTTTTAAACATATCGATTTACCAACAAAAATCGAACACAACAGGCACTATATAATAGAGAGGAAACTGTTCCAAAATGTTTTTTAGAATGCTTATTTCTTTTTTGTGATTTACTTCCAAATACTTTTAATTCTTTCATAAAGTCATTGAACTGTGAGATATTCATTTGCTGCGCTGCATCTGCACCAATTGCCATCGCTGCTTTTGCAGCTGGTGGCAGAAGGTCACGTTGCCCTGTAGAATGCGTAACATCGACAACGATAGGTAAATGTGTTTCTTTCTTTAAAATCGATACAGCGGAGATATTAATCGTATTACACGTCGCTCTTTCATACGTGCGAATACCTTGTTCACATAAAGGCAATTTATTATAGCTGGTACACATTCAATTATCACACGATATACCGCAATGAATTACTATAAAAAAACATCGAACATTTTCACTCACAATAAAAAAAGACAGTTTAAAACTGTCTTTTTTTTTACAAGAAGGAAACAAACGGTTTATCGCTGTTTTTCTCTTTTACAATAACTGCCTCGATTTTACTCTCGGACTTTATTTGTAATTGTACTTTCGCATCTTTAGGCAATTTCTCTAACATACCTTGAGCAGCCATTTGAGTAAGAGCCATTAATTCTGTTTTACCATTATATTTAATAACAATATTCATATTTAATGTATCCATTTGATTTTTCTTATAAGTAACTTTAGCATTAACTGGGATAAAATCTCCAGGAGAAAACTCTTTTATTGCCTTACCAAATTCACTTATTTTTGTATTATCTTCTCCATGTGCTTGTGTAAATTCATCAGAAGGATATGAATACGCTTTTTCATCGATTGTATTCCAACTTCCAAGGTTCGTATCATTTTTTTGAACGGTAGCACTAGCAATATACGTACCATTTTTTAACGAACTTGTACTTTCTTGTTTAAAAATAGCAAACGTAATTGGAGATTTGTTATATTTATCATTTTTATTAATAGCTTCTATAAGTTGTTTAGCAACTTCTGTACCTTTAGAAATGGCTTCTTCATTTGATACACTTGTAGACATAGATAAACCAATCATGACACCAGATAAACTTAATTCATTTGAATTCTGTTTCCCGAAATAGTCTTGTTCTATAATATTCGTTAAAACTGGTGCTTCTACTTTCGCGACTAGTTCATCAATTAACTTCTCTGGAATATACTGATTTAATTGTAATACGTGATTTTCTGTATCAAATTGTTGCATTGCAATATTCATTAAACCATTTTCATACTCTGCTAAATCTAATTTAGAATTTGTTTTTATATTAGCTGTATTAATAACCTTTTGTTCTTTTAAAGGAATAACAGTTCTATAATAATCCTTAGAAACAGCAGTTCTCGGAATCATACTTTTTTCTTTTGTATCTTTTTGTATAACTTCATCCTTCTTGCTAATCGTATTATTACTACAAGCTCCCAGTAATAAGCTTACGACTGCGAAGGATAATGCCATTTTCTTCATTACTTAAAACCCACTTTCAACAATCTAATTATTTAGTTTGAACTATTCATAGTGTACCATTAAATATATTTCAACAAAAACAAAAAAAAGAAGCAAGCACCTTTAGCTTGCTTCTTTTTACTTTATATTCTCTTCTAAAGCATCTTTTTTAATATTCCAATGAGAAGTATTCCATACTACTAGCCCATCTTTTATGTATAACACTTGTGGTGATTCGTGCTTAATACTGTACTGTTCTGCAACACGATTCGAAACATCTCTCGCATCTTGCACGTATAAGTAATACGCTGGTACTTCTCTTTCTTCATTGCAGTACGCTTGAAACTCTGTGTATGCACCATGACTAATCGGGCATGTCGTACTATGTTTAAAAAGAACATAAGGCTCGTTCTTTTCTACTAAGACTTCAAGCTCTTCAATTGTTTCAAGTTTTGTCATATTCATCAAGATTCACCTCTCATACGAAATCTAGAGCGCTTCTCGTTCTTTTCAGCTTTTTTCTCAATTTTTTCTAATTTACGCTCTTCTTTTTCAACCTTCTTCTCTTGTCTCGATGCACGGTAATGATTGTATACTTCAATCGCTGCACTACTCCACTGTACAACTTGCGCTACTTTATCTGCATTATTTTCAATTTCGTCCGTAACAGACTCTGATACATTACGAAGTTTCGTATTTAAAGAATGGATTGTTGTTCCAATTCCATCTACACCTGCTACCACTTTATTTAATGATTGCGACTTCTGTTGAATATCATCAGCTAACGCATTTGTTTTATGTAATAATTGCTCCGTCTCTACGCTAATTCCTTGCATTTGCTTTTCTAAACCTTCTAACGTGCTCGCAACGTTTTCTAACGTCTTCTGAACCGATAACAACGTTCTACATACATACACTACTAATACGGCAAAAGCAACCGCGATAATAGCCGCACTTACATATAAAAGAACTTGCATTTCATCACTTCCTTTATCTTTTTTCATACTTTATCCTATTATACAATCATTTTCCGTTTCATTCTAATCCCTATCTTTTCATTAGAATTTTCATACTTATTCGTTAACTTTAACATAAATGATTCAACAAATTCCACTAAGTAGGTTACAATAAGAAAGGATACATAATTAGTAGGGAGGCTTTACATATGAAAGATCCACGCATTGAAAAGTTAGCATACAATTTAATTAACTACTCTATTCGCTTACAAAAAGGCGAGAAAGTATTAATTGAAAACTTTGGCTTACAAAAAGAACTTGTAACTGCACTTGTAAAAGAAGCATATGCAGCTGGTGGTTTCCCATTCGTTTCTTTAAAAGATCATCAAGTAGATCGCTCTTTATTAATGGGTGCTACTGAAGAACATTTCGAACAAATCGCCGCATATGAAGCGAGCGTAATGAAAGATATGGACGCTTATATCGGGCTTCGCTCTGGCGACAACATTAACGAACAAGCTGACGTTCCAAGTGAGCGCATGAAAGTTCACGGTCAAACAGTTGGTAAAAAAGTTCATAGAGACATCCGTGTTCCGAAAACACGCTGGGTTGTTCTTCGCTACCCAAATGCTTCTATGGCACAGCTTGCTAAAATGAGCACAGAAGCTTTCGAAGACTTCTACTTCGAAGTATGTAACTTAGACTACGGTAAAATGGATAAGGCGATGGATAGCCTTGTTACATTAATGAATAAAACAGATAAAGTTCGCCTAACTGGTCCTGGAACTGACTTAACATTCTCTATTAAAGACATTCCAGCTATTAAATGCTCAGGTCATTTAAACATTCCAGACGGTGAAGTATACTCTGCACCAGTTCGTGATTCTGTTAACGGTACAGTTTCTTACAACACACCATCTCCTTACAACGGTTATACATTTGAAAATGTACAACTTAAGTTTGAGAACGGCCAAATCGTTGAAGCAACTGCAAACGATTCAGAGCGCATTAACAAAATCTTTGATACAGACGAAGGTGCACGCTACGTTGGTGAATTCGCAATTGGCGTAAACCCATACATCTTACATCCAATGGGAGACATCCTATTCGATGAAAAAATCGATGGCAGCTTCCATTTCACTCCTGGACAGGCTTACGACGATGCATGGAACGGCAACAACTCTAACATCCACTGGGATTTAGTATGCATCCAGCGCCCTGAATATGGCGGCGGCGAAATTTACTTCGACGACGTACTAATCCGTAAAGACGGACGCTTCGTTGTATCTGAACTAGAAGCTTTAAACCCAGAGAACTTAAAATAATAACAAAAACGCTCGGGATTTTATCCGAGCGTTTTTTTATCTTCACTCTATATTGAGCTACTTTTCTCGCTTTTTGTTTGCTGGAAGTGAAAATAATACAAAAGCGCCACTGCAATAGTACCAATCAATATCGGAACATATAAAGGCAGATCCCATTTCATATATACTCTAGTGCAGCCAACAATCACGAACAAAATTTCCAAGCAAAACAAAGGTTTTACATATTTCATTTCTTCCCTACCATTTCTATTTTCACATTCGGATTTTCTTTTTCTACAAGTGATACAAACTGCGTCATATCTTGCGGCATCGCAATCATATGTACTTTGTATGCATTCGTCGTAATTTCAAGGGACTTTCCAACTTGACGAATTATTCTTATCTCTTTCAATACGATATCATCATTTAAAATACCGTACTTTAGCACGCCATTTTCTACTTTATGTTTTTTAATAAATACTTCCCAAACGAGTGGTACATTTACAATAAAGCATAAACCCATCCCAATTAATGCTGACATCCACTGCTCTTTATTTGCGAAAAGCATGACAAGTGGATATACGAACATAAAAACTAACGTGAGACAAACGAAAATTACTACCGACTTACTTCTTTGAATCGGAATGTTCATACACGCACCCCCTAACTTAAATTATAACATTTTTTTCCATTTTAGCTCATAAAAAAAGGCCATTTCTACATGACCTTTTTCACAATGTACCTATAAAATTTCTTATCTACCTGTAACACTGGAAAGTTTTTCGGCAACTCGTCTATACTCACACTTTGAAAACCATTCTTTTCATAAAAACGATGTGCAGCTAAAAATTTCACTGTTGTTCCTAAGTAAATATCCTTCAATTTTTTATCCTCAGCCCATGAAATTGCTTTTTGAAGCAACATATGTGAGGCGCCCCATTCTTTTCCACGAAACTCTTTTTGTACGAACATTTTTCTTAGCGCTACTTGATGATTCTCAATATCTAATAAAGCTACTGTTCCAACTACTTTACCATCATAAATTGCTATCCAAAAGTTTCCGTGATCCTTTTGATAGAATGTTTCTATTTCAAGTAAATCAGGTTGCTCTTCTTTCGTAATGGGAACATTATACTCTTTTTGCTGAATATGAACGATAAGATCTACTACTTCCTCTTGAAACGTACTTTCATACGGAATAATACGAATCTTCTCGTTCATCGAATATCCTTCCATTCTGAAGCTAGTAAACTATATACAGCGATATCATGAAAATGATCATATATCCATTCATCATCTCTTAAAATACCATCTAATGTAAACCCTAAACGTTCTGGAATCGCGCGGCTTTTCACATTTTCAACACCGCACCTGATTTCAACTTTATTCAGCTTTAAATTTTCAAATGCATAATGAAGTACAGCCTTTACGCTACGCGTCATAATGCCTTTCCCACCAGCATCTTCTGTAAGATAATATCCAAGACTCGTCGCTTTCTTCCCCCAGCTTACCGGATGAATTCCTACCATTCCAACGAGCTTTCCTTTGTAACGTATACCACTTTCAAAACCGTTTCCCTCTGCAAATTTCTTTAACCACATCGGAAAAATCTCATCATAAGCATCAGCAGATTTCGTTCCATCTACCCAAGGGAGCCATCTTCTTAAATGGTTACGATTTTGATCTAATAATTCATATAATTCCTCTTTATGATGTTTTTCTAGTAATTGTAGTTCGATTTCGTCATCTACTCGGAGTGTGAACATGTTTTTTAGTCCCCTTTTTATTTTTTCTTATTATTCTAACATCTCAAAATAAATAATGTTAAATATTCACACTTTCTTTTGATTTTATTTGTATAAAACCGGAAGAATACAATACTCCCGTAACAACTAATATCATCCCTATACATTGTGCGGGTGTTATATTTACTCCTTCTATAAAAGAAATAAGCATTGTAACAACAGGCACTAAATTAAAAAATAAAGATGTTCTCGCTGCACCAATTTGAGCGATTCCATTATTCCACCATAAGTAACCGAGCATACTCATTCCCATTGCCATGAAGAGAATCGCTCCCCAAGCTAATAAAGGAACCTCCGAAACGGGTACTATACTTTTTTGCGTGGAAGATATCATAATAAAGGCAAGCGCACCAATCGTCATCGTATATGTCGTCGTTTGTATTGGGCTACCAGCTTTAATAAATCTTCTACCTAGTACACCGTATAACGCCCAACAAATATTCCCTAGTATAATATAAAAATCCCCTTTAGAAAATGATAAATGTTGTAGTGCGGTAAACGAGCCTTGTGTAAGCACAAAAACAACACCAAGTAGCGCAAGTAACATTCCAATTACTTGGCTCTTCACTATTTTCTCTCGTAAAATGACACTTGCTAATAACGTCGTAACGAGCGGATTTGTCGACATAATAAGTGCACCATTCATAGCTTCTGTATATTTCATTCCTAAAAAGAAAAAGAAGTTAAAGCCGAATACACCAACTATACCAAGCAAAAGGTAATAAGCCCTATTCTGTCTCCATACTTCCCACTCAAAATCTTTTCGTATTTTTAATAGACATAACATCACAAGTGCAGCAATTCCAAAGCGCCATGCCGCTATATGAATCGCTTCGAAATACTGCACCGCATATTTCGAAGCGTTAAATGTCCCACCAGTAAATATCGCAAATCCTAACAGCTGCGCATATACTTTATTCTTCATTGTCAGCCTCCGAGTTTTTCTCTTCTAAAAAACCGTAATAAATTTCTAATTTCTCTTCTGTTAGTTGAACTACTTTTTGCAATTGTTCCTGTTGTTCTTTTAACCGCTCTAAGTGAGTTGTTAAAATTAAAATTCTCTTTTTTACTTTCGTAGGTACTTCCTCTTTCCGCTGCTTGATTTCCTCTATAATACATCCATCACTTGCAAACTCAGCGATTTCTTCTAATGACATTCCAGTTTGCTTTAATGAATATAAGAATTTTAATAGACGCACATCACCTTCTGTATACTGACGAATGCCGCTATTTCGCGTTGGTGGTGGTAATAAACCTAACTTCTCATAATAGCGCAAAGTATGAATCCCCATCCCTGTTAACTCTGCTACTTCACCGATTTTATACATGTTCTCTCCCCCTTGTTTTTACATATTTATCTTACAACCTAGAGTTAACTCTAGGTCAATACGCAAATAAAATGAAACTTTAATCAGTGGGAGTTTTACTGCCCACAAATAGCGGGATAAAATATGAACACAACAAAAAAGACGCACAGCCAAGCTATGCGTCTTTTCTATTACTTCTCTGCAACTTGAACTTCTTTTACGTAAGCTGCTTCGAATTTTTGGATGTCTCCTGCGCCCATGAAAATTAGAACGCCGTTTTTATGTTTCTTTAATACATCCGTTGTTGTATCTGTAATTAGTTCTGCACCGTCAATACGCTTTTGCAGATCTTCGATTGTTAAGTCACCTTTGTTTTCACGTGCTGATCCGAAAATATCACATAAGTATACTTGGTCAGCTTTGCTTAGGCTTTCTGCGAACTCATCTAAGAACTTTTCTGTACGTGAGAATGTATGTGGCTGGAATACAGCGACAACTTCACGCTCTGGGTGTTTTTGACGAGCAGCTTCAATCGTTGCGTTAATTTCTGTCGGATGGTGTGCGTAGTCATCGATGATAACTTGCTCTCCCATCGGCTTTTCATTAAAGCGACGTTTTACGCCTTCAAAAGTTGTTAATTGATGTTTAACTGCTTCTACATCAACATTTTCGTAATGGCAAAGCGCAATTACTGCTAATGCATTTAATACACTGTGGTTGCCGTATCCTGTAATTTTGAACGTGTCATAGTACGTATTACGAACGAATACATCGAATATTGTACCATCTGTTCTCTTTTGAATGTTACGTGCTTGGAAATCATTATCTTCTCCAAATCCATAGAAAATAACAGGTACTTTCGCTTGAATTTTTTGAAGTTCTTCATCATCACCACATGCAATAATACCCTTTTTCACTTGCAATGCCATCTCTTGGAATGCACCAAATACATCATTGATGTCTGCAAAATAATCTGGATGATCAAAATCAATATTTGTCATAATTGCATAGTCTGGATTGTAAGACAAGAAATGACGACGATACTCACAAGCTTCAAATACAAAATACTTACTATTTTCTACCCCATGCCCAGTTCCATCGCCAATAAGGTAAGATGTCGGGTGTGCACCTTGCATTACATGGGCTAACAAACCTGTTGTTGATGTTTTTCCATGTGCACCAGTTACAGCAACACTTGTGTATTGGTTCATAAGGTCACCTAAAAAGTGGTGGTAACGATGTACTGGGATGTTTAATTCTTTCGCTGCTACGATTTCTTCATGCGTATCAGGGAATGCATTTCCTGCAATAATCACTTGTCCTTCTTTAACATTATTTTTATCAAAAGGAAGGATTGAGATATTACGCTTTTCCAACGCTGTTTGTGTAAAGAAACGCTTTTCATAATCAGACCCTTGAACAGTATGCTTCATGTCATGAAGAATTTGTGCTAATGAACTCATTCCTGTTCCTTTAATTCCTACAAAATGGTAAACTGTCATCTTAAAGAACCTCCAACATTTCGAACTAATACAACGGCCTATCTATAAGACAGTATATGAATCTTTTCTTATTTTGGTAATCATCATACATTTTGATGTAGTGAAGTTATTCTTTCTCTTCACTTATCAGGATAAACTCGTACGTACTTCTTTGTATGCCCATATCAAGTCCATTATAGCAAAAAAGAAGCCGCTATACTATGATAACAGAAAAACTGATAGGGTCAATCACCTATCAGTTTTCCTCTCTTTTACATATCTTCTCTTGTTTCTAATTGAACACGCTCTAGACGTGGGTTTGGACGATATTTACGGCCAGCTTTCGCTTCTGGTTTTCCATTTAATTCTACGTTATCACCAGTAAAGCCAATATTCATTTTTAATAAGCTACTTCCTACCCCGTATATATCCACAGGCACGTTTTGAGCTTCAAATTCACGAATACGCTTCTCATCAAATCCACCAGTTACAACGATGTCTACATGCTGGAATCCTTCCTCATCAAGTGCTTTACGAAGTGCAAATACAAGCGATGGGTTTACACCACGTGGATCGAATGTTCCAAGTACTTCTGGGTGACGAATGAAGTATTGATCAATCATTGTACGAGACGTATCGACACGCACACCTTTTAATGTTGATCCAAATTCACGCGCTACGCGAAGTGCATCTGTAATGACATCATTATTGTAATCAATTAATACAACTAATTCATCTTCTGGGAATTTCTTATGATATGCTTTTGCGGCTTCCACAACATCACCATTAAACATTTGAATTAATGCGTGAGGCATCGTCCCCATACCACTTCTGCCCCACCATTCATTCATCGCATGCGTCGCTTGTGCGCTCATACCTCCGATGTATGCTGCATAACCGTCACCAGCTTGTTGTGTATAATGATCGTCACGGTCTCCCATGAAAATAACTGGTTTTTCTTTATCTACACTACGTGCAGCTTGGACAACGTTATATACGTTTGTCGCAACCGATGTACGACGAGCTAAAATCCCATCAATGACACCTTCTAAAAATCCGAAATTTTCATAAGGACCATGAATTGTTAACACTGTTTCAAATGGACTAATATTATCGCCATCTTTTAAAGAGTTAATTTCAAGTTCCTCAGGATTTTTAGCGAATGTTTGCAGCAATGCAATTACTTCATCTGTTCCGCAAAGAACTGCATTTTCCTTTTGGAAAAATTGCATCGTTACAATACTTTTCGGGCGAAATTCTTCAATGATTTCTCTAGTCTTTAAAAAGTAAACGGCAGAGAACCAACCTTCTCCAACACGTTCGTCAAATTTAAATGTTCTATTTGTTAGTCTATTTATTTCACCTTTTAATTTTAATTCAATTTCTTTCATGTCGCTTTACTCCCTACTTTACTATCCAACATTTTCTCTTAGTATACAGCAAAACCGTTTACTATATATTTGTTTCCTGCATAGCAGCGAATTCATCCTCAGAAATAAGGACATCTCTCGGTTTCGTTCCTCTTCCTTCAGAAATAATCCCTTGCGATTCCATCTCTTCAATGAGACGTGCCGCGCGATTATAACCGATGCGGAATTTTCGCTGTACAGAAGATGTGGACGCTCCCCCTTGTTCTACAACAAATTGACATGCATCTAAAAATAGTTCATCTTCCGACTCACTCTGTTCTGATTTTGCTAATAAATCCTCTTGCTTAAATAAGTAATTCGGCTTCATTTGCTTTTTCACATGATCAACTGTTTTTTCAATCTCATCATCCGATACATATACACCTTGTACACGAACTGGCTTAGATGTACCGTTCCCTAAGAATAACATATCACCACGGCCAAGTAATTTTTCCGCGCCACCAATATCGATAATCGTACGCGAATCAACTTGAGATGATACAGTAAACGCTATACGCGTTGGAATATTTGATTTAATTAAACCTGTAATAACATCTACCGATGGACGCTGCGTCGCAACTAATAAGTGAATACCACAAGCACGAGCTTTTTGGGCAATACGACAAATCGCCTCCTCAACATCACCAGGTGCCACCATCATTAAATCAGCTAACTCGTCAATGACGATAACAATGTAAGGCAATGTCTCACCCGGAATTTCTCGCTCGCTTACAATCGTATTATAACGCGTTAAATCACGAGCACCAGCATGCGCGAACAATTCATAACGGCGTTCCATCTCTTCAACTGCCCACTTTAATGCAGCAGTAGCTGCTTTTACATCCGTAATAACAGGTGCTACAAGATGCGGAACAGAATTATATGGTGCAAGCTCAACCATCTTCGGATCAATTAGTATTAACTTCACTTCATGTGGCTTCGCTTTATATAAAATACTCGTTAAAATTGCGTTAATACACACACTTTTACCAGAACCCGTTGCACCCGCAATAAGTCCGTGTGGCATTTTTCGAATATCCGTTACAATTGGATCACCAGAAATATCAAGTCCAAGCGCAACAGTAAGTGGTGATTCACTCTTTGTAAACACAGGACTTCTTAAAATTTCACGAAGAAATACTGGCTTACTTTCTTTATTTGGAACTTCAATTCCAATCGCACTCTTCCCTGGAATTGGTGCTTCAATACGAATATCTTTCGCAGCTAAACTCAGCTTAATATCATCACTTAAGTTTGTAATTTTATTTACTTTCACACCTGGATCTGGCTGTACTTCAAAACGAGTTACTGCCGGCCCTTGCGATACATTAATAACATGTGCTCCAACATGGAAATTATTAAACGTTGTATCTAACAATTCTTTTTGCTCTTCCAACCATTCCGTATTATCTAACGCTGACTGTTGCGGGATTGACAATAATGCTAATGGCGGAACGGTATATGTTGGTGGTGTTTGTAATACATTTCGCATATCGTTCTCTCTTTGATTTACAACATATGCTTTCTCTTGTGGTTCTGTACTTGAACTTGGCTTTTGTACTTGCCCTGCAACCATTTGTTGTACTGGTCTTTCTTCCACTCGTGATTCTACTACCATTTGTTGCACTGGTTGTTCTTCCATTCGTGATTCTACTACCATTTGTTGCGCTGGTTGTTCTTCCACTTGTGGTTCTACTACCACTTGCTGCATTGGCTTTTCTTCCACTTGTGGCTCTACTACCACTTGCTGCATTGGCTTTTCTTCCACTTGTGGTTCTACTACCACTTGCTGCATTGGTTTCTCTTCCACTTGTGGTTCTACTACCATTTGTTGCGTTGGTTGTTCTTCTAATTGGTGTACAGGCTTATTCTCTACTCGCTCACTCATAGAAGATTGCATTGCACTCGTTCTAGCCGCATGTCTTTCCATTAATCGCGTTCTGTCTTGTTTCAACATAACAACATTAAATGGTACATGACGCTTTTTCTCACGTTTTGGCTCTTCTTTTTGCACAATTGGTTGTTCTTTAGCGACTGGCCCTTCTTCTACAACTGGTTGTTCTTCAGCGACTGGCCCTTCTTCTACAACCTGTCTCTTATACACATCTGACGCTGCCGACGAAGCTA
>NZ_JAEHBO010000052.1:0-40328 GCF_016483575.1 Bacillus cereus group sp. N12 | reverse complement strand
GCTTCTCTCCAATCGGAAACGCCTAATTCTTGCGGACTCTTTTGTGGATATCCATTTAATAGTACACGGTATACGTTAATATCCACTTTTCCCATTTCCGGTAAATCTTGACCACTTGGAGATTTCAAATCTACATTTAAGCAAAATGCAATTTTTCCATCTGCCGTTTTAATAAGCTCTGTTCGGATTGGTCTTTTCTTTGACTTACTATAACTCCAATCCATTTCATACTTTGTATGGTCCATAACTTCTGCAAATGCTTTTTGAAGTGGGAATAATACAAATAAGACACTTAAAAACACAGCTAAAAGTTTGAACGATTGCTTTATATTCATGTTCACAGCCCCTTAATAACAAACTTAATACTAAGTAGTATTTAATTAGAAAATATTTTTATGCACACAAAAAAAGAGTGCAATAAAAGCACTCTTTTTTCTTTCCTACTTTAATCTTAGAAATCGAAGTTATCAGGATCTGGACCAACGCGGTGATTTTGGTTTAATGCATCGATTTTTTCCATATCTTCTTTTGTTAATTCGAAGTTAAATACATCAGCATTTGCAATAATACGGTGTTCTTTCGTTGATTTTGGAATTGTAATTACTCCATTTTGTAAGTCCCAACGTAAAATAACTTGCGCTGTTGTTTTGCCGTGTTTATCAGCAATTTCTTGTAATGTTTCGTTATCTAATAATTGACCTTGCATAAGTGGTGACCATGCTTCCATTTGAATACCTTGTTCTTTACAGAAAGCTTGTAATTCTTTTTGTGTTAAACGAGGGTGATATTCTACTTGGTTAATCATTGGCTTAATTTCTGCATCTTTCATTACATCTTGTAAGTGATGGATTTGGAAGTTACTTACGCCAATTGCACGTACACGCTCTTCTTTATAAAGTGTTTCTAGCGCTTTCCATGTATCTTTATATTTTCCTTCTACAGGCCAGTGAACAAGGTATAAATCTAAATAATCTAATTCTAATTTTTTTAAGCTCTCTTCATATGCAGCAATTGTTTCGTCATATCCTTGATCTGCGTTCCATACTTTTGAAGTGATAAATAATTCTTCTCTTGAAATACCAGTCGCTTCAATACCTGCACGGATTCCTTCACCTACAGCTTTTTCATTTCCGTAAATTGCAGCTGTATCGATGCTACGGTATCCTGCTTTAATCGCTGATTTAATTGCTTCTACAAGTTCTGGTCCTTCTTCTACTTTAAATACACCTAAACCGAACCAAGGCATTTCTACACCATTATTTAATACTGTTTTACTTTGTAAGTTTTTCATTTTATTTTCTCTCCTTTTATTTTACTTGATCTCTTTTTTCTAATGTCATACTCCATGCTGTTAAAATAACAGCACCTACTACCATAAGGCCGCCTACCCAAGCAGTATGGATTAACCCTAACGAATTCGTTACAAGGCCACCTATATAAGAACCTAAAGCGATTCCTCCGTTAAATGCGGCAATATTAATTGCTGAAGCAACATCAACCGCACTTGGAACAAAGCGCTCTGCCAATATAACTACATATACTTGTAGCCCCGGAACATTCATAAACGCGAATAGTCCCATGAAAATAATTGTGATTAATCCAGCTACTTTAAACGGCGCTGTAAATGTTAAAACAAATAATATAATCGCTTGAATAAGGAACATGTAGAATAGCGCTCGAATTGGATTATGATTCGATAATTTTCCGCCGACCATATTCCCTATCGCAATGGCGATTCCATACACTAATAAAATGATGGTAACGGTACTTGCTTCAAATCCTGTTACTTCTTGTAATAACGGTGATAAATACGTAAATGTTACGAATGTACCGCCGTATCCTAGTGCAGTAATAATGAAAACAAGTAACAGTCTTCCATTTTTAATTAGTTTAAATTGATCACGAAACGATACAGGTACACCATTTTTTAAATTAGATGGGACGAGTATACTATTTGCGATGAAAGCAATAATTCCAATTACAACGATCGCCATAAATGACGCTCTCCAGCCAAACTCTTGACCGATAAATGTTCCAATTGGCACACCAGTAATAGTCGCGACTGTTAATCCAGTAAACATAATCGCAATTGCGCTAGCACGTTTATTCTCTGGTACGATTGCAGCCGCAATTGTAGATCCTATCGACATAAACACACCGTGTGCAAATGCAGCTACAATCCTTGCGATAATTAATACAGTGAAGCTTGTTGCTACCGCCGCAATGCCATTACCAATAATGAAAATAACCATAATCCACATTAATAATGTCTTTCGTGACATACGAGCCGTTAACGCTGTTAAAACAGGAGCTCCTACTGCCGCTCCTAACGCATATAAGGAAACCGTTAAACCAGCTGTTGTAACCGAGACATTTAAATCTTTTGAAATAGATGGTAGTAAACCGACACTAATAAACTCGGTCGTACCAATCCCAAACGCACTAATTGCTAGTGCTAATAAAGCAAACATACTTCTTCGATTCGTCTGAACTTCCGAAGATGGTACTGTATATGAACTCAATTGAATTCCTCCTTATTACAAGAAATCCAATCATAATAGTATGATAAAAGGGCCCTTCTATCTTCTAAAACATATATTTCATACTTACAAATGCTATTATGAATGGTTTCATTCTTTTTTTGAAGAACGCACTTTAAAGTACGATAGGCACCAAAAAGTAACATAGTCACTTTTCAGTACCGTACTACTCATTTGCCTCTTACATGTGCTATTATGAAACATATTTAACATAATAAAAAGTACGTACTTTAAAGTGCTATAGGTACTAAAAAGTAACATTTATATTATTTAACTTACTTTGCTCACAAAAGGAGGGTTTCATATGAAAAAATACAATATTCCTGTAGAGGCGACTTTAGAAGTTATCGGCGGCAAATGGAAAGTTGTTATTCTTTGTCACTTAACGAAAGGTACAAAGAGAACGAGTGAACTAAAACGCTCAATGCCTGGTATTACACAAAAAATGTTAACGCAGCAATTACGTGAATTAGAAGACGACGGCGTTATTCAAAGAAAAGTATACAATCAAGTCCCACCAAAAGTAGAATATTCTCTTACTGATTACGGTTGGTCTTTAGAATCGATTCTTGATTCTCTTTGTTCTTGGGGCGAATGCCATCTTGAAAAAGAAGGTAACACATCGATGCTAATTGCGGAAGGTGAATAATAGGAAAAAGGAAAAAACGAACATGAATTTGTTCGTTTTTTCCTTTTTTTCTATATATATATGTACATTTCTAACTGAAACAAAATATTTTATACGCTTTCATACCTTGTCAGCACTACGTTATACACTCAATATCAAATAATTAGGAATCATTTTTATGTTAACATAGGTGTATATAGTATATAATATAGGATATATATTATATACACTTTCCGGTAACGGAGCTTTTCCATTATGCGGACAAGCCATATATCGGACAGTTCATAAATAATAAGTAAGACGTTATGGTTTTAGATTTATGTTTGCAGCTTAGTTGCTGTCATAAATTTAAAGGCATTTTATTGTGTTTTGTGAAACTTTGTATAAAGTTTCGTAAACGGTTACTATCTTACTTATAAAAAATAAGAGTATTGCTATCGTAAAGGAGAATTGGAGATGCCAGAAACTATGACTCAAACAAAGCCAGAACAAGAAACTGTACAAATTTCTGCTAGCCAAGGACAACTTGATGTACTTGATCAGTTGTTAAAACCTGAGGTACAAGAATCATTAACAACACTAGTAGAACAGCTTCCAAAATTAACTGAGCTTGTTAACATTTTAACTAAGTCTTATGACTTTGCTCAAACTGTTGCTACTGATGAAGTATTAAAAAGCGACACTGTTGGTGCAATCACAGAGCTTGTAGAGCCTGTAAAAGATACAGTGAAAAGCATGGCTGCAACTGCAATCGAAGCGAAAGATCGTGCTGACGAAAGCAACGAAGTTATCGGCCTATTCGGTCTATTAAAATTACTAAAAGACCCACAAGCACAAAAAATGTTCCGCTTTGTGAACGCATATCTTCAAATTAGTGCAGAACGTAACAATAAATAATTTAACTTATAACAACAATTAGTAAAGACGGGGGATATCATACTATGTCAAAACAAATTGTCATCTTAGGCGCTGGTTATGGCGGTCTTCTTGCCGCTTTAAACGTACGTAAATTTTACAGCAAATCAGAAGCACAAGTTACAGTGATTAACCAATACCCAACACACCAAATCATCACTGAACTACATCGCCTTGCAGCTGGTAACGTTGCTGAGCAAGCAATTGCAATGCCACTTACAAAGCTTTTCAAAGGTAAAGATATCGATCTTAAAATCGCAACAGTTGAGTCATTCTCAGTTGATAGCAAAGAAATCAAACTAGCTGGTGGCACTACATTATCTTACGATGCACTTGTAGTTGCTTTAGGAAGTAAAACTGCTTACTTCGGTATTCCAGGACTAGAAGAAAACAGCATGGTATTAAAATCTGCTGCTGATGCAAACAAAATCTACAAACACGTTGAAGACCGTATTCGTGAATACGCGAAAACGAAAAACGAAGCTGATGCTACAATCGTAATCGGTGGTGGCGGATTAACTGGCGTTGAGCTAGTTGGTGAGCTTGCTGACATTATGCCTAAACTTGCAAAAAGCCACGGCGTAAATCCAAAAGAAGTTAAACTTCTTCTTGTTGAAGCAGGTCCAAAAATCCTTCCAGTATTACCAGACCACTTAATCGAACGTGCAACTACTAGCCTAGAAGCACGCGGTGTTACATTCTTAACTGGTCTTCCTGTAACAAACGTTGCTGGCAATGAAATCGACTTAAAAGACGGTCAAAAACTTGTTGCTAACACATTCGTTTGGACAGGCGGCGTACAAGGTAACCCATTAATCGGTGAATCAGGTCTTGAAGTAAACCGTGGTCGTGCAACAGTTGATGCATACCTACAATCTACTTCTCATAAAGACGTATTCGTTGCTGGAGACAGCGCTGTTGTCTTCGCTCCAGACGGACGTCCATACCCACCAACTGCACAAATCGCTTGGCAAATGGGTGAGTTAATTGGATACAACTTATACGCAGCACTAGAAGGCAAAGCATTCGAAGAGTTCGCACCTGTAAACTCTGGAACACTTGCTAGTCTAGGACGTAAAGATGCTGTTGCTACAATTGGAGCAAGCAATACTCCACTTAAAGGCTTACCAGCATCATTAATGAAAGAAGCAAGTAACGTTCGTTACTTATCACACATTAAAGGTCTATTCAGCTTAGCTTACTAATCTGAATATAAGCCCGAATCATGCCCGGCATGGTTCGGGCTATTTTTATCCGTAATATTCTCTACTTACTTATATTCGGCAAAGAGATACTATAACCCTTTTTAATTATCTAAATATACTGACTTTTTTGTGTCGGAATTGTGTATATGAAAAGAGTGAAAGCATCTTTCTTACTTCCACTCTTCTACAAAAATTATTATCCCAATTTCACTAAGCTGTAGTTCTTCTTCCCTTTACGAATAATAATAAATCTTCCATCAAATGAATTTTCTACAGTAACATCCGTACCTACATCCGTTACTTTCTCACCATTCATAGAAATCGCACCGTTATTAATGTCTTCACGAGCTTGACGTCTAGATGGTTCAATCCCTAAATCAACTAGCCACTCTACAATATTTTTCGTCTCTTTGGAAGACTGGAATGTCGGCATCTCTTTAAAGCCTTGTTCAATTTCATCAGCTGTTAACGATTTAATATCTCCGCTAAATAATGCCGAGGTAATTTTCACTGCTTGCAATAATGCCTCTTCTCCATGAACGAATTTCGTCATTTCTTCGCCTAACACTTTTTGCGCTTCACGTTTATGAGGCTCGGCTTCTACCTTCGTTGCCAATTCATCAATTCGCTCTTTCGCTAAGAATGTAAAGTATTTCAAGTATTTAATTACATCACGATCATCTGTATTCACCCAGAACTGGT
Organism: Bacillus cereus group sp. N12; assembly: GCF_016483575.1. Lineage (NCBI taxonomy): Bacteria > Bacillati > Bacillota > Bacilli > Caryophanales > Bacillaceae > Bacillus > Bacillus cereus group sp. N12. The sequence continues at coordinate 34,338 of NZ_JAEHBO010000052.1, read as the reverse complement.
AAAATTCAAATGGCGTTGTTTTTTCAGCATCAAGCCAAACCGCACCACCTGCTGATTTTCCAAATTTCGTACCGTCTGATTTTAATAATAACGGAATTGTTAGTCCAAATACTTTCGCCTCATGCCCTTCTAACTTACGAATTAAATCTAACCCGCTCGTAATATTTCCCCATTGGTCACTACCACCAATTTGCAGTTGAACATCTTCTTTCGTGTATAAATGATGGAAATCCATCGCTTGCAAGATTTGGTACGTGAATTCTGTAAAAGAAATGCCTGTATCTAAACGACTTGCTACAATATCCTTCGCTAACATGCTATTGATGCTAAAGTTTTTCCCGTAATCACGTAAAAACTCAATAATGTTTATTTCATGTGTCCAGTCGTAGTTATTTACCATCTTCACTTCGCTATTTCCGCCGAAATCAAATAGCTTTTTCATTTGCGCTGTTAACGCATCTACATTATGCTGCACTACTTCTAAAGTTTGCAGTTGACGCTCTGATTGACGTCCACTTGGATCACCAATTGTTCCTGTTGCCCCGCCAATTAAAATAACCGGATGATGACCAGCTAATTGGAATCTCTTCATCATCATAAACGGAATCAAATGTCCGATATGCATACTATCACCAGTCGGATCAACTCCGCAGTATAGTGAAATCTTTTTCTCTTCTACTAACTTACGTAAACCTTCTTCATCCGTCTGTTGATTCACAGCACCGCGCCATTCTAATTCATCAATAATATTCATCTTTTGTCATCCCCTTTATTTTTTAAAAACAAAAAAGCCCCTATGTCTATGACATAGGGACGATTATTCACCGTGTTACCACCCAGTTTGCATAAATAGCATAGCTATTCATACCACTCTTAGCAATAATATCGATTGCTACTCCGCTTAGCGTTACCTAAGATACTCCAGAGTGTAATTCACAAGTTTGTTTGTGCTAGGTTCCAGCAACCCCTAGCTCTCTTTGATAACAGTGACAAACTGCTACTGGGCTCTTTCAACGTATGTTATTTGTTAAATTATTAGCCATTATATTGAATTGAAAACAAATTGTCAACAATACCCAAATGTTATTTTAAAATAATTCATACTTTTATACGCTTTTAATTCAAAAATTATTGTAGATCTTCTCCAATAATCCTTACTTCTCTCTCTAACTTCACACCGAATTTTTCTTCAACTGTCTTTTGTACGAAGTGAATTAAATCGATGTAGTCTTGTGCTGTTCCATTATCAACATTCACCATAAATCCAGCATGTTTTAATGAAACTTCTACTCCGCCAATTCGCTTTCCTTGTAGTCCTGATTCTTGAATCAACTTACCAGCAAAGTTATTTGGTGGGCGCTTAAATACACTACCGCATGAAGGATATTCTAAAGGTTGTTTCGATTCACGCTTATACGTTAAATCATCCATTTTTTCTTTAATCTCTTCATGTACACCTTCTTCAAGTTCAAATCTCGCTTCAAGAATAATGTAATGATTGTTCGCAAATACACTCTTACGATATCCAAATTCAAATGCTTCTTTCGTTAAAGTGCGTAACTCTCCATCACCTGTCATTACGACAGCTTCTGTTAATACAAACGATACTTCACCACCGTAGGCACCAGCATTCATATATAATGCTCCGCCAACTGAACCTGGAATGCCACAAGCAAACTCAAGCCCTGTTAAATTGTGGTCTAATGCAATACGTGATACATCAATAATTGCTGCACCGCACTGTGCTACAATCGTTGTTCCTGTTACAGTAACACCTGTAATATGAATTAAACTGACCGTAATTCCGCGAATCCCACCATCTTTAATAATGACATTTGATCCATTTCCTAAAAACGTAACTGGAATATTATATTGGTTAGCATACTTAATAACTTCTTGAATTTCATCATAATTCGTAGGCGCAACGAACACATCTGCTTTTCCGCCAACTTTAATATGCGTATGATTCTTTAACATTTCATCTTGTGTAACATGACCTTCAGGCAATACCGTACTTAAATATTTATAAACCTCTTGCATATTCATTTTACGATTCCTCTATTTCTATATTCTTTTTATCCCGCTATACGGGCCCATAATATCCCCACATACATGAAATGAAACTAAAGTGGTGGATACAGTGTACCCAAAATCAATTCGAGACACCTATAAACCTCTTAAATTATAAGAGGTGCCACTCATATTAAAATATATATTGCATAATAAAGCAACCCAAATGGACTACTAAACTTGACATGTCATCAGAAAGACAACAATTTGTAAAATATATAACTTTTACAAAACACTATCCTTCAGTATCTTACTATACCACACGAAAATAAAGTGGTATTTTTTTGTAATCTTTACTTTATTTTCTTCAATATAAAAAAAGAGCACATCCCACAGAATGCGCTCTTTCTATACTCTTTATATTACTTTTCGTTCTCTTCTTTTTCCTTATCAAACCATAATAGTTCATCGTCATCAACTTCACCATTATAATTGATTAAAATTTCTTCTCCAGCTTTTATATCCTTATAAGCAAAGAAGTTAAACGTATGGTTCTCGAAGACGATATCATACGTTGCATTCGGCTTATATGAATGATTAAATAACATGCCGTATCCTAAAAGGAATGCCGTATGATTTACCCCATACTCAAATGCGTAGTCAGCAAGTAACGTTTTCTCAATATGTTCATGCTGTTCATTCGGATAAGAGATAACTGGTGCTGAATGTATCAACTCACCCTTTTTAATATCACGAGTTGCAAATACACCTCTATTAAATTCTCCATCACTAAGTTCAGAAGTCTTAACTTCGATCATATGCGTCACCTATATAATTCTTTCTTTGAAGTATTTTATCTCGCTATCTGCGAGGTTCAACTAATAATCAGTAGCTATTAGTTAAATTTTATCTCCTTAAGCTTGGCAGAAAACTCATAGAAAAGCAATTAAATTCCTATCAAGTATTCGCTCAAATGAAAAAGAGCACATCATTTGTGCTCTTTTTCAGCGATATTATTTTTCTAAAATATCTTCTAGCAACTTCACTTGCTCACTAACAGTATGTAGCGTCTTCACCGACGTATCATTTCGATTCTTTTCTTCTTCAATACTTGCTAACACTTCTTCCGTAGCTGCAGAAGTTTGCTGAATTACGTTAGAAGCATGTGTCACATCTTTAACGATATTCGTCGTTTTAACTTGGAAATTTTCTTGATGACCAACAATCTCTCTCATTACATCATTAATCGTATCAATAAACTTCCCTAAGTCCGTTACATTCGTTAAAACACTTGCTAACATTTCGTTACACTCTTCTTGTACTCTTTCTGACTTCTCTACCTGCACTTCTACTTTACTTGCTTGATTACTAAACTCCTTCAAAATCCCTTGAATTCTCCCCGCAGAACGATTCGATTCTTCAGCAAGCTTTAACACTTCATTCGCTACAATAGCAAAACCTTTTCCATGTTCTCCTGCCCTTGCAGCTTCAATATTTGCATTTAAAGCTAGCAAACTCGTCTGACTTGAAATATTCGTTATTACATCTACAATTTCATTAATTTGTTTCGATTGTGTCATCAATTCTCTAAATATCGTTCCTGATTGTGAAACAACATCATTTAAACTTCTCATGTTAGCTTCAAAATTTCTTAAAGTGTTTACACTACCCTTTGAGATTTCCAAACTTTTATCAACACGCATCGAAGCATTTCTTACTTGAGAGATGATTTGGTCAATATTTCCCTCCATATCATTCAATACTTCTACTGAACGTGACATCATCTCTGATTGTGATTGAGTACCAACTGCCACTTCTTCAAAAGCAAAATTAATTTCACTCATCGACTCCATCGAAGTGTTCATATTCTGTCTTAAATGATTGAAATTACTATCTAACTTCACAACAGTTTCCTCAATAAGCCTTTGCGTTGCTTCTAACTCCTGAGCTTTCTTCATCACTGCTTGCTTCTCATCACTTAAACGAGCCAAAAGATTAGAACCAATCTTTGTGACACCCCACATTGCGATCGTTACAATCGCTAACAAGCTTGCAAAATTTGCAGCTTCAGATGATGCTGTATAAGCAAAAAATTGATTTGGCCAATAACTACAAAGTATAAATGTAACAACAACTGCTACCCCACCAAGAATTAAAATAAGACGTTCACTCAAATAAATAAGTGAAACCGCTAATGTAAAATAGACCATTTGAAATACAGCTGGGCTTTCATTAAATGCTTGTACCATAATGAAAGACATAATAAGTAGCATACATGTCATGATGTATTTATACATCGCTTCCATACTTTCTATAAAAGTAAGCAGCGTTCCAAATACTACGATAGAAATACCACACATCCAAAATGCTATTGCTCGCTCTGTAAAAATATATCCATAATACCCAATCGCGAGTACCCCAAGGAAGAAACTGCAAATCGTGATAAACAGCAATAAATGATTTTTCTGTGATTCTTTCTCAAGGTTAGAAAAACAAGTTCTCTTTAACCACTCCATATATGAAGCCCCACCTTCTCATACGTATCGATTACTTCAGCTTGAATATCGCACTCACTGGGTTATGATCGCTATTTTCAAACTTCAAATCTTTCCCTTGTACATTTACAATTTCAACATTCGGTGAAACGATAAAGCCATCAATAATCGTGACAAAGTTTTCACCTTCCACGTATTTCTTTACATCATCTCTCACAGTCATAACAGACGGATCTACAGCCCACTTAAAGCCACCGTCAGTAAAGTCCTTCGGTAACTCTACTAACCACTCAGGACGCTCTTTCACGAACTTCGGATCACTTAACTGCGCGTTAGAAATTAATTGATTCCAGTCTCCGCCCATTATTACATAATCACCATTTTTATAATGTTTGTTCATATATTCTTTTAAATACTCCACTTGTTGCTTTCTAATTTTTCCGCCTTCATCATAAGCAGACAAATGTAAATTTACGAGTCTAACAAATTTTCCATTATTAACAGGAATTTTATGTTCAACAATCGCTCGGTCTAAATCAAATAAACGCTTTGGCCACGGCTCCATTCCTGGTAATTGGAACCTCTTCGCTGTTTGAACTGTATATTTAGAAAACGTACTTAGTCCAGCATCAGCATATCCCATTGGACTTGTGATTGGCACCGGAACCCATTTTGTATCATAGTTCTTTCCGAACGAAGAAGCATAATCAGGCAGTCCTTTTTTCAAAAATTCATGCCCATTTATATCAAATGATCTCATTGATTTTATATCTACTTCTTGTAATAGCGCAAAATCACTATTCTCATTTTGTAAAAACGAAAGCATATTCTTTAAATTCGTTTCCGTTTGTTCTTTACTACTTGAACCAGACCCTTTTCCCCCATCCATAAAGAAGTCTTGATCCTTATCTAGTCCAGCATATCCAATATTAAACGTTGTAACTTTAAATTCATTTCCATGCGCAATTACGCGCTCCTTATTGTTTTCCACCTTCAAGCTTATAACATCAGCTGGCTGTTCTTTTGTAAGTGTCATATACGCTAAAAACCCACCTACAATTCCCACACCTACTAAAATACATATAAGTACTATTTTTAATAACTTTTTCAAACAAACGACTCCTTTTCTAAAACATACGATTTTATTTTTCTTTATTTTCAGTCAAATAAAAAATGACAGATATACGAAACATTTTATCACACTGAAAATCTTATATCACTATATTTAGTTTATAAGTAATGATTCCCTATCTTAAACGATTTGAGAAATACAAAATACACCAACTTCTTCACTGGAAATCAAACGCAATTTTTAGTACACTATATGTAATAATTATAGGCGATGGAGTTCGCCATAACCGCTGCTTAGCTAATGACTCCTACCAGTATAACTACTGGTAGGAGTCTATTTTTTTGAGCAAGCTATTTAAAGAGGTGAGGAATTTGATTTATATTATCGTCGGTATAGCCGGTATATTAGGAGCCCTTTCTCGTTATTATTTAGGTCTTACTATTCATGAATTTTGGCATCATTCATTTCCATTAGCTACATTACTCATTAACTTAATCGGCTGCTTCTTATTAGCATGGCTGACTACATATGTTGCACGGCTAAACATCTTACCTTCGGAGGTTATCACAGGCATCGGTACTGGATTCATCGGTTCTTTTACGACGTTTTCAACATTTAGTGTAGAAACCATGCAATTAATTAATCATTCTGAATGGAGCATGGCTTTCCTATATGTATCATGTAGCATACTTGGCGGTCTCATTATGTCTGGAATTGGCTATACACTAGGTGATTTCTTAATTAAGAAATCAGTTACGGAAGGAGATCACTTATGATGGAAGCTTTATTAGTGGCAACTGGAGGGTTTTTCGGTGCGATTACACGATTTGCAATTAGCAATTGGTTTAAAAAAAGAAATAAAACATCCTTTCCAATTGCTACATTCCTTATTAATATAACAGGAGCATTTTTACTCGGGTATATAATTGGCAACGGAGTCACTACAGGCTGGCAATTATTATTAGGAACTGGATTTATGGGCGCATTCACAACGTTTTCGACATTTAAATTAGAATCCATTCAGCTTCTCAATCGCAAAAAAATTTACACATCCCTTTTATATGTAAGTACTACTTACATAATCGGTATCCTCTTCGCATTCCTTGGAATGAAGCTCGGTGGAATATAAAAAAGCGACTCTATTGAGTCGCTTTCTTTCATAAGAAGTAAGTCCCGCCATATGGAATGGAAAGTAAACCCGCTGGATACACATCATAATGCACACTTTGCATTGGAAATTGTGAGTATTGCATATACTGTCCTTGCATCATTTGTGCAAAATATGCTTGTTGCTGCATTTGAATCACTTGATTCACAGCATGAATTGGCCCCTGTGCCCCGGCTAGCGTTATAGCCGCCCCTACTTGTCTACCATTATAAAAATAATGATTCATCATTATTCAGCTCACTTATTATTTTTCTTCCATATGGTATGTTTCTATTTCATAGTGAGTATTTTGTCCCGATTGGGAAATCCATCACTAATTAAACTTCACTTTATCTATTACTTTTTCTCAGCTTTGAAGTAATACATCCAAATAGTAATACACCAATACCACTAAAGAACAATACATAACTTACCGGTACTAGGAAAAAGAAAGGTTCTTCAAGAAATCCATCCGCTCCTACTTTACTGTTTGAAGCATGTATAGTTAAAGAAATAATCGCTAAGATCATGAAAGAAATAGCTACTACGTATTTATTTTTCATTTTACATTCTCCTCTATTCATATAATTCTTCTTAATTAACATCATATTATCCAAAACAAAATCATTAGTCAATAATATTTTATCGTTTTACAATAAATTATTATTGACTAAAATGAAAATGTAAGATTTATGAAGCATCTTAAATTGCCTCACAAACCTTTTATAGACAATAAATATTTACACTTCAAACTTCCTGCTTAATACAACATACATTGCGCAAAATAGTACGAATATCCCAGCATAAATTAACAAAACCTCTACACTAAACACATCAGCCAAAGGACCAAATATAATCATCCCTAAAGGTAAAGCACATGAATTCGCAATCTGTACGAGGCTAAACATTCTGCCATGCATAACTGGATCTACTTTCTCCTGCAATAACACAGTAACTGGCGTATTAAAACATGGCATTGTTATACCAATTAAAAAATTAAAGACTAAATACATAATAAATACCGGTGCAATTCCTAGTCCTACCATAAGCAGACCATATAACGCACAGGCCAGCGCTGTTGTATGCATACGATTACGGAAACCACCCCATGCTGCAATCAGTACGCCACCAGCTGCTGCACCAGCACTAAAGGTCATCTCACTAGCAGTAAGTCCGCCCCGAAGGAACGAGTCACCATTAAAGGTGTTAAAAAGGCGGCTGGACTTATTAAAATCATAATAATGATTAATAAAACGAGTAGCCTTTTCATACATACATTTTCTTTTAAATAAGCAAACCCTTCTTTTATACCTTGTAGATTAGATTTTTGCTTACCCCCTACATTCACATGTCCTTCCACTTGAATGATAAACATAATACTAATTCCGATTATAGCTGTAATAACATCAATAAAAAATGTCGTTTCAATGCTAGTAACAGAAAGAATTGCGGCACTTACCGCCGGTGAAAGAAACATAATTAAAGATGTAATACTACTATTTATCCCATTTACTTTCATAAGATAATCTTTCGGAACAATTTGTGGAATTAACGCATTCACAGCCGGCGTTTGTACACCTGTACCAGCTGAGCGAATGAGTAATACTATAAACAGCATCCAAATACTTTTATATCCTGTTAAAAATAAAATTGCCAAAATTAACGTAGCAATCGCTATAATCCCATCCGATAACATAATCATCTTTTTACGGTCATAACGATCAATCCACACACCAGCAAATAAAGATATCGCAATTTGTGGTAGAAAACCGCAAACAGTTGAAATGGTCAACATCGCCCCTGATGATGTTGTAAGGGTGATATACCATATAATCGCGTATTGCACGAGAGATGAACCGAACAACGAAATAGTTTGAGCGGTCAAAAATAATATAATGTTCATTCTCCAATTATTTTCATGCATATGTTTCACACCCCCTTAACTAATCCCGTCTCTATATTGAAAATACTATCCGCCCAATCAAGATAAAAACTCGCTTCATGAGATACGAGTATAATGCTGCCCTTAAACTGTATTAACGCCTTTCGCAAAGCTTCCTTCGCTTCTGCATCTAAATGATTCGTCGGTTCATCTACAATTAAAAAATTACAAGGTGATAATAACAATCCACACAGTTTCACCTTCGATTGTTCACCACCACTTAACGTACGAATTTCTTGCGAGACATGAGTATCTTTCACACCACACGCAGCTAAATGATGACGTATTTCCTTCATATTCAATGTAGGAAACTGTTCCGAAATAATTTGAAGCGGAGTTAAAGAATCATTGCTCCAATTTAAATCTTGCTCATAATATCCAATCTTTATTTGCTCTGAGAAGTGAAATTCTCCAGCAATACTAGCAATAGTGCCAACAATTGTTTTTAATAAAGTAGATTTCCCTACTCCATTGAATCCTGTAATAACAAGTTTTTGCCCACCCATTACTGAAAAATTCAATTTTGGTAAGAGAGCAAAGTCATAACCAACTTCGAGATTATTTACCTCAAGAACTGTTTGAACTGAAATAGGAAGTTCCCGAAAATGAATAGACGGTTTATGGGTAAAACTTGGTGGCGCAATTCTTTCCATACGTTGCAACTGCTTTCTACGTCCTTGTGCTATTTTTGAATTCACTCCAGCAATATTTCTACGAATATACTCTTCCGTTTTTTCAATTTTCTTCTGTTGTGCATGGTATTGGCGAATATATTCTTTTCGCAAATGCTCCTTTTGTCTTACAAAATCTGAGTATTTTCCGTAATACTTCTTAACTGTTCCAAACTCTACATCACATATGCAAGAAGTCACCTTTTCCAGAAAATCAAAATCATGTGACACGACAATAAACGCCCCTTCAAAATTCATTAAATAATTAGCAAGCCACTCCACATGCTCCTTATCAAGAAAATTCGTCGGTTCATCTAGTAATAAAATAGTCGGCTCTTCTAATAAAAGCTTCGCTAAAATTACCTTTGCACGTTGTCCTCCGCTTAATTCACCAATAATACAATCCATCCCGATAGCATCAATACCTAAACCAGCTGCCACCTTATTCGTTATACTGTCTACCGAATAAAAATCACGAGCCTCAAGCTGTTCTTGAATCTCTGCCGCTTTTAATAGTTGATTCTCATCTCCAGTCCTAGCACTTTCTTCATATAACTTGTTCATTCTATCTTCCATTTCATACAAATCATAAAAAGCTCTCTTTACATATTGTGAAATGGTATAGCCCCCATCAATTTCTGCGTATTGATCCAGATGTCCAATTTGAATATTAGGTTGCCACTTTATATCTCCTTTATCAGGAATGATTTCTCCAATCAATATTTTCATTAACGTGCTTTTTCCTGCACCATTCTGTCCAACAATCCCCATATGTTCTCCTTTATGCAAACTAAAAGAAGCATTTTCATATAAGGCTTTATCTATAAAACTATGTGATAAACTTTCAACTTTAAGTAAACTCATTCGTATTCCTCTTTTCCTGAAATTAAAAAAAGCAGAGAGATAGCGTCATTCGACACTAGCCCTCTGCTTCGTGGTTTTTCCTATACTACTCCAATTTATAGTAAAAGCTCATTGGAATAATATACACAAAGGGCCATAGACAAAGCATTGTCTATGGCCCTTAATCTATTTTATACATCGACTTACAAACCGTAACCAAATAAGCATAGATAAACTATACTTTTTTAGAAAAGTTATTCAGCCGATGAATATAGGGGATTTATGCCCCTTGATTAAGCTCCGTACAACGCTTCACCGTATACATTTGTGCGGAGCAAAGTTTTCTAATGAGTTTTACAAATTTTATATAAAGCATGTTCTGCACCTTCCTTAATACTTAAAAGGGATTTTAGCATACGGTTTTGCGAAGCGTCAACATTACTTCCAAATCATTCAACTACTTACTTTCAAAATATTGCTTCTGAAACATACACATTCTTATCGCATTATGATAGTTACCATCAACGAAAAACTCGTCGAGAAGCTCACCTTCTACCATAAATCCAACCTTTTTATAAACATGCACAGCCTTTTCGTTTTCTTTATCGACAACTAAATATATCTTATGCATATTTAAAACAGCAAAGGCATAACCCATCGCTAAACGCGTCGCTTCTGCTGCGTAACCATGCCCCTGATAATTTGGATCAATAATAATTTGGAATTCTGTTCTTCGGTGAATATAATCAATCTCCACTAACTCAACCAATCCAACCATTTCATTATCTTTCTCAACGATAAATCGGCGTTCACTTTGATCGTGTATATGTTTATCATACAAGTCCTGCAATTCTACAAAGGCCTCATAAGGTTCTTCAAACCAATACGACATAATATGCGCGTTATTATTCAGTTCGTGTACAAACTTTAAATCTTCTCGTTCTAGTGGACGTAACTTCAATTCCTGACTCATTTCTATAACCTCCAAGTAAAAGAAACCTCTTCACTTAATTTCTCAATTTTTTTCAATTTCAAACGCCCTAATTTCATTGTAAACTTTCAAGTAACTTGAAGGTCAAGGTAAAAAGAGTAGTAGTGCAAACTTATGTCTGCACTACTACTCTTTTCTCAAATCTCTCATATTCGATATGTATAAAGCAATGACTAAAACAAGAATGGATCCCGCATATAATAACGTCTCCATCGGTTCCTCATGAGATACAATAATTAACCGAATTAATGCCGTAATTCCGATATAAATAAAATAACGTAACGGGAAATGATAGTTCGATTTAAAATACTTAATAATTAATGCAATAAACTCGAAGTATAAGAAATATACGATGATACTTTCAACCAATTTATACGATGTATATTTCTTTGTTGAAAAGATGTATTGAATAAATGTGATAGTCTCATTAATTAAAAAGATAGATAAGACAATGGATAATATAATTAGCGCTATATTTAATATCCATTGCAAAACACTAGCTATAAGATGATCGATATTAAATGACTTCATTTTCTCTTTAAACTCCCCTTCGTATACGTACGTATTTATTATAGCAAAATTATCATTGGAAAGAAGTTAAATCATATATTCGTCCTTTGTTGTTGCCAGTGTAGGGAAGATTTAGTGTGTGGAGAATTCTGTTTACAACCATACCCGACGAAACATGGAGAAACTCTTTCAAATTACCGTTCGTACATGTCGTACTAATGAGCAATGCATAATCTCGTATAGCATCCTCATGTGCCACTTTTGAAAAATCTTTACAACTTGTACAACGCCAGCCCTTCTTCACTTTAACCATTGGAATAACTAAGCATTTCTCACATTGTACTCCATTTAACAACTCCTCTTTTTCTATTTTATATTGCTCAAGTGTATTTTGTTGAAGTGGAGAATGCTCCGTTATTATTTGATGAATGAGCCTATCTACATTATCTATAACTTTTCTTTTATATTTACTTTCAAACCACTTTATTTTATGAGGTAAATTTGCACTATGAATAATTGTATGAAGAAGATTGTCATCTGAAGATTTTATAATGGTACGAGGCGAGCTAATAACAACAAGGGACTCAATTGGAAGACTAGAGGAAAATCCATGTAAGCTTAACCACTTTTTTAGTTGTATTTCTTGCCTTTTTATTTGTAAAACCGGATCTGGAAATCCCTCTGAATTTCCTTCTGTTATTCGGATAAGTTGATTAAACTTTGTATCAAATATTAATGTACCTGCTATATTTTTTATCTCAAGAAAAAGAAGAAACTTTGTGGAAAGGATAATAGTATCAATTTGAAAGTATTTATCATAATTAGATAAGCGAACATCATGTAAAATACTATACTCTTTCTCAGAAATAAAACTAAGTGGATAATCAATCGATTGCTCCCCTTTATACCCCGCCATGTGTTTTGCCAAGTTTTCTCCAATTAAATTTCGTTTCGGATGATGTACAGGTAACCTTCTAAGAAGTGCTTCTAACTGTCTTATATAAATCGGCATTTTTCTTTCTTTCACAATCACCTCAAACACCCCTTTACAAATATATCAACGATTTTTTCAATATATCTATCATAACTCACAATATATCAACGATTTTTCCAATATATCTATCACAACTCACAATATATCAACGATTTTTCCAATATATCGATTGGTCGACAATATCCGACAATACCTCACTCCAATCACTCACAGCATATCCTAGAAAAACACCTTCAGCAAAAACTTAAAATCGCATTTCCTCATAAAAAAACCATAACCTGCTCCTCCAGCAAAGTTATGGTTTTTACCTTATAATGCCACTCTACCTATAACTTTGCCGTGAATTCCACAAAATCCATTTGTACTTATACCAACTTTCACTTTTTTCACACTGAAACTATATACCTCAAAATCGTTTCATAATGTTATTACTTCAGCATAGCTACAATTTATATAATAACGGTACAGTACAAATAACGTGCTGAATCACTAAGTATGGGGGAATAACGATGAACGAAGCATTACTATTAGTCGACATACAAAATGATTACTTTAAAGGCGGCAATATGGAATTACATCTACCTGAAAAAGCCATCCAAAAAGCGAAAGAAGTATTGAGAGTGTTTCGTGAAAAACATAAAACAATTATTCATGTACAACATATTGCGAACAATGAAGGAGCTACCTTCTTCCTCCCCGAGACAGTAGGTGCTCAAATTCATGATGATGTACAACCGATCGCTAATGAAAGAGTCATACAAAAACACCACCCTAACAGTTTTTTAAGAACAAATTTATTACAAACATTAAAAGAAGAGAAAATAGACCAACTAGTCATTTGCGGTATGATGACTCATGTATGTATTGATGCAACAGTACGGGCTGCCAGTGATTTAGGATTTCAATGTATTGTAATTGAAGATGCTTGTACAACAAAAGATTTAGAATTCCAAGGAAATCTAATCCCAGCAGTACACGCTCATCAATCGTTCATGAGCGCATTAGAGTTTGGTAATATTTACGCAGAAGTCATGTCAGCAAAATGTTTTATAAACAAAAACAAATAAAGAATTACAGTTCCATATGAAAAAAAGAAAGAATAAATATCTTATTCTTTCTTTTTTTCATATGTCTTAATGACAGTGTTTATACGATAATCACCATAATGTAAAACATCTGCAAGCGTCTCTTCTAATTGCTGATGCGAAGATGTGTGAAGAATCATGATATAACACCCATCGCCACTTATACGATACATTTCAGTAATTACGTCTGTTTTTTCGAAAAAACTTTGAATTTGAATATGATAATGTGGTGCATACAAAAATAGCGTAACAAACGTCATAATGGATCCTTCCAGCTTAGCTCTGTCGATATCTATCGTATATTTTTGAATGACACCTGCCTCTTCTAATTTGTTAATTCGTTTTCCAACGGCTTGGCCAGTCAAATGTACTATCTCTCCAATTTCCCTCCAGTTCATTCTAGCGTTTTCTTGTAGTAACTGTATAATTTTAAAATCTGTTGAATCAAACATGGACATCCCCTTCCTATATGAAGCGACTTCTATAAAATCTTCATTTCCCATACAGTTCAGCTCAAAAATTTTGCACTACAATCGATTAACTCTATTAGGAATTACATTATCGTTAACGGCTTTCCTTCTTCTTTACAATGTATTTTTTGATTACTCGTAGGCATCAGAAACAACTTTGGTAAATATTCGAAAGATCCCTGCAGCAAGCTAGCGATTGCTTTTTTATAAATATGAAAATTTTTTAGGAATTAGTTTATCTTTTTTTAATGTTTTATTTAGAGGGAGTTTATACTCTGGGATTAACATAATAAACGTAGCAACTAAGTTCATTGATTCAACCTAAATCTTTTCATATAACAAAGATTCAGAAGGATGAACTACTACTATAATCACAAACCGCACTACTTAAAACCATGTGAATAACATGAAAATCATAAAATGAGGAGACGATAAAAAATGAACAAAAAAACGAAAGCACTATCATCAATACTGCTCGGATTTACATTAGCATTAACAGGGTGTGCTGGTACTAAAGCCGAAGAAAATCATGGTAAACAAAAACAAGAACAAGCTGCTAAAGAGACGAAAAAGGAAAACAAGTTAACGAAAGGCCAAAAAATGGCTAACATTCTTAGCGATACTAATTGGCAAGGTACAAGAGTATATGACAAAGATAAGAATGACTTAACAAAAGAGAATGCAAACTTCATTGGCCTTGCAAAATATGATGCGAAGTCCGGCAGATATGAATTCTTTGATGCTAAGACAAGTGCAAGTCGTGGCGATAAAGGAACTTTCTTTGTCACAAATGATGGGAAGAAGAGAATATTAATTTCAGAATCAATGAAGTATCAAGCTGTTGTTGACATGACAAAACTAAATAAAAATGTATTTACTTATAAACGAATGGGGAAAGACGCTAACGGTAAAGATGTAGAAGTTTTCGTTGAACATGTTCCATATAAAGAAAAAGAACTTTCTTTCACTGATCCGGACAAGCAACTGAACACTACTACAGGCGATATTGTTAAAAATGTTGATGGAGATAAAATTTTAGGCGGCACCCTTTGGCATGGAACAAAGGTATTAGATGAAGCTGGTAATGATGTAACACAGTTTAATTCTAATTTTATAAGTCTAGCAAAATTTGATGACAAGGCTAATAAATACGAGTTCTTCAATAGCGAAACAGGTCAAAGCCGCGGTGACTATGGTTACTTCGATGTTGTACACGAAAATAAAATAAGAGCTCATGTATCAATTGGAAATAATAAATATGGTGCGGCTCTTGAACTTACTGAACTGAACAATAAGAAATTTACGTATAAAAGAACTGGTAAAGACCAATCTGGTAAAGACATAACTATATTCGTTGAACATGAACCTTATAAAGGTGATGTTAAACCACAATTTAGTTTTTAATTAGTTTGATTAAAAATCCTGTACTGAACTACAGGATTTTTCTTATGAGTCTACTTTTTATATTCGAAACATGAATTAGCTGTAAACGAAAAGAAGCATAAGCTAACCAAAACGGTCATCTTATGCTTCTTGTTACAACTAGGATCAACCACTACAGCTCTCCAATTACTTTCGTTAGCTTTTGAAGCGCTGATAAAAAATTTGTTAATTCTTCAGGTGATAAACTTGCATAATATTTTTCAGAAACTTGTTGCATATATGCATCCATTTCTTTTTTATATAACAAGCCTTTATCCCCTAATTCAACTGAAAATGCACGTTTATCTTCTGCATGCTGCCTTCTGAAAATGTATCCGTCCATTTCAAGTTTTACTAACTGTTGACTAATGGCACTCTTCGTTACATTCATTTTTTCTGCTAGCTCTTTAGGGGTGGATGATGGATAACGAATAATTAATGTTAATAACGTATATTGCTGATTATTTAAATTGAAATTCGTATAGGATCTTTCTTTCGTTTCAAGTAATATCCATAATTCTTCAAGTGTTTGATTAATTTCCTCAGCTATATTTTTATTTTTCATACTTGTCTCTCTCACCTTTTCTTCTCCAATTTTTTGGGTTTACATACTTTTTATATTTTGACACCACTTCTTTCCCGACAAAGACAGCACCTATCAAAAAAAGGATTTCCCCTATTACTATACATCCTGGAATGACAACGGCCTTTATCTGAGTCGAAAGTGAAGTAAATGGTATGATTAAAGCACTCGCCCACAGTAGAACATATATGATTAGAAGCCCTATTCCAACTTTAAAAAGAAATGGCTTTTTTGGCTTATTTTCGTTTGAAACTATTTCTTTTCCCATTTCAAAACCTCCAAATATAGTTTAGTTCAGTTTAGTTTAGTTTAGTTTGGTTTGGTTTAGTTTAGTTAACTAAACTATATATATCAATATTGGTTCCATTGCAAGACTTTAAATTGTATCTAATAAAATTAAACTTTCTGGAAGCATAAGTTGACTGTAAATAAAATGTATTTTGAACTGTAATATTGCCATAAAGCATAGTTAGAGCACTACTATACCTCAAACACTGCTATCCTTTTTCATCTTAACCGATGAATGTTTTTTCGTGCATAATAAAAAAATAAAAAATTTCTGTCACAAAACTCGCTGTTCCGGGTTCTCTATAATACAGGCATCAAATGAGAGTGAGGTTTTAACTGACATGTTAAAAATAAAAAAGGAAGAAAGGCCTGTTTCGGATGTGACATTTGAAGATTTGTTTAAACAAAACTATGTTTATGTTGTGAAACAGATCGTATGGATTGTCAAAAGTCAGACTATCGCTGAAGAATTAGCCCAAGAAGTATTTTTACAGCTATATCGCAACGATTGGAAGAGTATTGAACACTTACCTGGATGGCTAATAAAATCTTCTACTTATGTAGCCTATAAATATCTGCGATCTGAAAAACGGCATCAGGCGAGAGTAGATAAAACCATACAATATCATGAGGTACAACATATTTCATCATTAGATGATGACTGGATTAGAAAAGAGGAAATTACAAAGGTCCAAATGGTACTCAGTAACATGAATGAACGAGATCGAACCATTTTATTGATGAAATTTTCTGGTTTTCAGTATAAGGAAATTGCAGAAGTGCTTCAAATCGACATATCTTCTATTGGAACATTATTGGTCCGAGCCAAACAAAAGTTTCGTAAGATTTATAAACAATTAGAGGAGGCTTAATAAATGAATTGTTATGATGTGGGATTTATTCAAGCATATATGGATGGGGAATTACCTTATGAGACAAGAAAAGAATTCACAAAACATTTAGATACGTGTAACGCATGCCAAGACTTATTACTAGAAATTAGTAAATTAAATCAATGGGAAACTGTCATGTTAGAGGAAGAAATAGTACATTCATCAAAAGAAATCAAAATTGATGTAGACCAAGCGTGGCAAGCATTTGAAAATCGCGCAAAATTAGAAGATGTTTCTTATATCAATCAAAAACCTGAACAGAAGAAGGGATTATTTACAAATATGAATAAAAAATCAAAACGTTTCATGTATATAGCAGTAGCGGTAGCAGGGCTTTTTTCAACAGCCATGATTCCACAAGTGCGAGTAGCAGCTACGAATGTTGCCTCCTATTTTTCCAATGAAATTTCAAATGATACGATTATAAACGAAGGAAGAGACGTTGAAAATGGTCAATTCATTCCGATTGATGAAAAAATTACAGATCAAGGTGTTACGGTACATTTGAAAGAATTATATGTAGCAGATTCACGTATATCCATTCATTACAAAATTGAAAAAGAAAATGGAAATGTAGTACCGTTTGAATTTGATACAACGGGGTTACAACTTGAAGATGACGGCAAAGTAAATGGTCAACAAGATTACAACCCAACTTATAAGGAAAATGAATACTTCTCACAATTAGCATTTATTCAAGGAGCAAATGGTGGACCCTTCGAGCTAAAAGCATCAGGTGAAGAATTAAAGCATATAGGTGTTCGTGATAAGGATAGACCAGAAGGTGTCATTACATTTATCGAAGGTCCTGAAGGGAAAGATTCCTTCAAACAACCACTTACATTAGATGTCAATATAAGCAGGATTGGAAAAGTAGCTGGTTCTTGGAAAGGTCAACTTCAAATTGATCCTACCAAATTGAAAAAATAAAGTAAATTCAAATGAAAAAAAGAATAGAACGATGCGTATCCAATACCATGCTTATATTCTTCCTTGTGTTACTTACATTTATTTCATACATGATTTCTACTCTATCATTTTTAATTTCATAATCATAAAAAGGTAGTATAGAAAGTAGCTGGTTCCTTAACATACAGGGAATCAGCTACATTTTGTCCAAACGCACAATGTTCTTTTTTCGTATGATGCCCCTACATGCAAAACTTACATAAAATCTAGATGAACTCCAAATAAACTCCAGATACTTATTTTATGCTAAATATAATCTTAAGCAAGGAGGTAATAAAAAATGTTTAAAACATTATTAGCAGGAACACTTTTAAGTACAGGATTATTAGCGGGTGGTGCAGTAGATACAGAAGATGTGAAAACGAACAAACTAGAATCGAATGAAAAAATAGAATGGAGACAAATAAATAAAAGTGAAAAAGAATCCGCAAAAAAGATGGACAAAGGTACAAAAATTGATCAAAATCAACCAATGTCAGTTACAACAAGTGTAGATGGAACAACAACTTCTTCGCCAATCCATAATTCACCTGAAGACGCAGTGCCAGCAATTCCTAACGAAGATGTGAAATCTAACTATAATCAAATCTTTGAAATGCCTGAGGACACTAAATCAAAACCTGCACATGATTCTTCTAAATAAGCTATAAAATGAAATAGGATCATACCCTCAAATAAGTAATAATAGAATCCCTGTTGCATACAGCGCAGGGGTTTTGATGTTAAAAAATTTCCCTTCACTAGTCAAAGGCAAATAATGAAAAAAGAAAAATCAGATGTAAAATAATCAATAATTATTAAAAACAAATAAAAGGAGTATCTCTTATTTAATAAGAGATACTCCTTTTATTTTTGGAAACATGTCTTAGCCACAAGCAAAAAGAACTATAAACTTGCATAAAGTTTATTTTAACTTCCCTATTGATAGGTTAACACGGTAATTCCCATATTTTAATAGTCGTCCTAGAAAGTTATCCAATTCTTCATTGGAGGCAAAATGTGTTTTTAATAAATAACATCCGTCACCACTTATACGATGTACTTCAGAAATCCCTTCTTCTCCTTGAAAGAAATTCATAAACTCTTGATGGTTAGCTGTTGTTACGAACAGAGTAACAAACGCAGTCACTACTTGTCCTAATTTGATTCGGTTTATTGCGATTGTGTATTGCTCAATAATCCCTAAATCCTCTAACCTTCGAATTCGATTTCCTACCGCCTGTCCCGTCATATGTATTTTTTGACCAAGTTCTTTCCATTGTATTCTTGAGTTTTCTCCTAATAATTTCAGTATCTCAAAATCTGTTTGATCAATGATATAAACCAATCCTTTCACCGTGAAAGTAGAAAGCCAGAAAGGGTTTCGCCAGCTTATTCTGCTTATCGATACAATTCACTATACTTAGTTTATCCTCTTACATCACATTGTTTATCAGTTATATTCACTTATAACATAGAGGACGCAACAAAAAAATACATCTAGATTTAAAGGAGGTTACAAATATGTTATTACAAGAAATCCTATCGTTCAATGAACAATTTGTAGAAAATAAGGAATACGCTCCTTTTGAAGCGACAAAAATGCCTAAAAAACGTATGGTTGTTGTTTCTTGCATGGATGCTCGTTTAATTGAGCTACTTCCAAAAGCTTTAGATATACACGATGGTGATGCAAAAGTTATCAGAAATGCAGGTGGTAAAATTGCTTCTCCTTTCGATAGCGTTATGCAAAGTGTTATAGCATCAGTATATGATCTAAATGCAGATGAAATCTTTCTTATCGGACACCATAAATGTGGTGCAAGCCAAACTAATCCAAAAGGAACAATTCAAAAAATATTAGATCGTGGAGTAGCTTCATCCGAAATTTTATCAGCAATTGAATATGCTGGTGTTGATCTTGAAAAGTGGTTATTTGGATTCGATGATGTCTGCGATTCAACTCAAGCTAATGTTGATTTAGTAAGAAATCATCCACTTATTCCAAAAGATGTTCCTGTACATGGTTTAGTCATTGATCCTCACACAGGTAAATTAGATTTAGTAGTTGATGGATATAAAACATTAAATGGTATGAAAAATTAATTATTACTCAAATGAAGGGAAGTTATTAAATATGAATAGACAAGAAGCTACGCAAAAAATTATGGAAGCAAAAATTGCAAAAGGTTTAACATGGGAAGAAATTTCAAAAGTAAGCGAAAACTCTGAGACTTGGGTTGTAACAGCATTATTAGGACAAGCTACAATGACACGTCCGGAAGCAGAAAAAATCGGTAAATTATTAGAATTAGATGAGGAAGTGGTTCAGGCATTAACAGTAGTTCCACTTAGAGGTCAAGTAATGCAAATGCCTCCTACTGACCCAATCTTATATCGATTATATGAAATGATGTTACAATACGCACCAACTCTTAGAGAATTAATCTTAGAAAAAGCTGGCGAAGGTGTAATGAGTGCAATTAACTTCAATCTAGGTGTGGATACACAAGAAGATCCAAAAGGTGGCGATCCTCGTATCGTTATTACACTTAACGGTAAATTCTTACCATTCCGTACATGGTAATTAATTTTAAATCTATATATATAATTAAAATAATTTTATAGATTTACAAAATCCATCCTTTTTAATCTAACTGTATAGAAAGGATGGATTTTTACTATGAGATTCTTTTTCGACAAAGGAGAATAATATGAACAAAAAATACTTTAATACGAGCTTTAGTATTCTACAGTGGTTTGTGTTTCTATTAGCAAATGCAATTGCATTGCCTATCATTATTGGTGGCATATTTCATTTATCAATAGAAGATATCTCAACATTAATGCAGCGAACTTTTTTAGTCGTGGGAGTAAGTTCATTTATACAAGCATGGTTTGGGCATCGCTATCCCATAGCAGATGGTCCAGCAGGTTCATGGGTAAGTATATTTGTCATACTGGGACAAGTAGCTATGCATCAGGGACAAAGTGCAAAAGACGTGTTGCAACTTTTAGAAAGCGGGTTAATTATTGCAGGTATATTACTCTTCGTACTTGGTATAACAGGGCTTGTGCATCGAATCTTACGTTTATTTACCCCTTTAGTTACAGGAACTTTTCTTTTAATCTTAGCACTTCAGCTTAGTGGTGTGTTACTAAAAGGAATGATGGGATTACAAGAATCTGTAACTCATCCTGATTATACAACAACTACTATTGCACTCTTTGTTTTTACCATGATTACCTTCTTATCAATTAAAGGGAAAGGCTGGATGAAAAGTTACGCTGTGTTACTTGGCATTTCATTTGGTTGGCTTTTGTATGCTTTATTAGGAAAATCGTCTCATATGCCTTCACACACACCGTTAGTTAAGTTACCACAGATATTTGCTTGGGGCATGCCTAGATTCGATATTGGAATGACTCTAACTGCAATTTTATTTACATTTCTTTTAGTTGCAAATACGATTGCTGCTATTTCGGCTGTAAAACAAGTGGCTCCATTATCTAAAGAAAATGAAAAGCAAACACTGAACCGTGGTGTATGGGTCGGAGGTATATCACATATTATCTCGTCGTTGTTTTCTACAATTGGAATTGTACCATTACCTGCATCAGCAGGATTTATTCAACTAACAGGACAAAGAAAAGTGAAGTCATTCCTTATAGCAAGTCTCATATTAGCAGGAATTTCTTTTATTCCCTCAATTGTAAGCTTTATATCCTTACTTCCAGGCCCTATTGCTAATGCTGCACTTTTAGCAACATTTGTCCAAGTAATAGGCCTTTCATTTCAATCAATTTTACGTGAAGAATTAAATCAACGCCGATTAACTATATTAGGAATTACATTATTAATCAGTTTAGGAATAATGTTTCTTCCAGAAAGTGCATTTAGCGGTATTCCTTCTTCCTTACAATATGTTTTAAGTAACGGATTACTCGTAGGCACTATGATCAGTATTCTGCTAGAACAGTTTTGGAAAGAGTAAAGGGTTTATACAATGCAATAATACTCCTTGCTCAGTCCTAACAAAAAGGGATCACACCAGACGGTTGATCCCTTTTGTTTTATAATAATCTCTCTTATTTTTCTACAATATCTTTTGCTTATAAAGCTTTATGTTAACACAGCTATTGGTTAGCTTGTCCTGACATATTATGAATTTCCGTTCAATTTATCTAAGATACTCTTATCTATTTTTGTTTGATCCACTTTAGCTATTTTAGAAACAATCCCACGGCGATCTTCCCAATCAATCAAATAATATTGATTTTTTTCCAATTTATTTTGCACGGAAACTTTCAGTTTTCTTTCTTCCCCTTTTTTATCGTACACCTTCTCATCGTAAACATGATACGTAAGAATTTCTCCATTACTCAATTTTTCGTTTTCTACTGTAGAATCAGTCATTACCTTTACATAATATTCTTTAGTTGAATAGTACCCATTACCTGATTTCAGATAGTAGAAAGCACCTCCTATTATAGCTAATAACACAAAAATCCTAATGATCCATTTCATATGATAATACCTAACCTTTCTATCCTACTTGTAAAATTTATATTCATTCACATATAAATCTTCCTTACTTTAAGTATGCTTTATCTAAAAAGAGGGTACAATCCAGTTTCCTTACACCCATATTACACTTTTGTAATCCTATCATTTTGGATTAAAACATTTTTATCATTTTACAAAGCAAGCATAATTTTTTCGCAAGCAAAAAGAACCATACCCCTGCCAACCTGGAAAAGTTATGGTTCTTATCATATAAAATTGTAATTTGAATATTATTGCCGTAAACGCCAATCTCACAGGATTATTTGCATAAGGTGTTCAGCAATTTTGTCTCCACTTATCTTTTTATTTTTTTCTTTTCTACCAGGGCTGCCACCCACATTTTAACGAAAATATACGCTAAGGATTATCTTGCAGCGTAACAAGCTACTTCTCCCTTAAATGTAGACACACTATACCGAATCTTAACTACATCACAACTTCTTATATGAGAACGGACGAAACCTACTTTGTCTAACACAATTGTGTTAGCTTATGAGTGGATAACCAAACCAGAATATAATGATTCCCTTACATTCACCGTCCGAGTGTTCAACACGTCGCTGGATTGGGAGTAATGACATATCTGTGGAGCTATTACCAACAGCCAGAAAAATTAAGAGTTATCATGATGGGCAATCGCATAAAAAAAGCTGCTGCCTATAAAATACAGACAGCAACTTCAACTAGAGTAGCTAGCATAATTTACGCAAGCTACAGTATACATTTTGTAACTAATAAACAGCGATTGGCCCATAGGGACCATTGATAATTTCTATTTTTGTTTCAAAAATATCTGTCAAAAGTGTTGGGTCCATAACCTCTTCTACTGTTCCAAAAGCAGCAATTTGCCCATCTTTCATAGCACAAATTTTGTCAGAGTATTTAGCAGCAAAATTTATGTCATGCATAACAGTCAAAATTGTTCTTCCGAATTCATTAGCTGCACGTCTCAAATGCTCCATCATTTGAACAGAACGAGCAACATCAAGGTTGTTCAAAGGTTCGTCCAAAAGTACATATTCCGTCTCTTGGCACAATACCATCGCTACATATGCCCTTTGTCTTTGACCACCAGAAAGCTCATCTAAATATCTATTCTCTAAATTAGTTAAATCCAAGAAATCGATATATTTAGAAATAATAGCTTCATCCTCTTTCGTTAATCTTCCCTTTGAATAAGGAAAACGCCCAAATCCAACTAGTTGCCTAACAGTAAGCCTAGTTACAAAATGATTTTCTTGTCGTAATATAGTCAAAACCTTTGCTAAGTCTTTTGATTTGGATTCAGAAACATCCATATTTGCTACTTGAATGTGACCTTCATCCATATCTAAAAGTCTTCCAATCATCAAAAGTGTCGTGGACTTTCCAGCGCCATTTGGTCCAATTAAAGAAGTAAAGCCTGCTTTTGGTATTTCAATATCCAAAGGTCCTATTTTTACCTTATCACTATAGAACTTTTTAACGTTATCAATTTTTATCATAAAGCCCTCTTCCTTAAAACTATAGTTAAGAATATGATTCCACCAAATAATTCAATAATAACTGAAACCACACCTTGAGCATGGAATACATGATACATTAAAAAGTATGCACTCGTCATTATCAAAAATCCTATAGCAAAAGCCATTGGAAAAATATATCTATGATCATAAGTTGACGCCGCCTGATAACTCAAAGTTGCTACTAAAAAGCCGTAGAAAGTAAGTGGCCCAATTAGAGCTGTTGAGATGGACATTAAAATAGCTACTAATACAAGCGTATAAATTACACTAGGTTGATATTTAACCCCGAAAGAAGTAGCAACATCCTTTCCTAGTGACAAAACATTCAAATTCTTAGAATGAGCAAAAATCAATACTGCTACAATTATGATCATAGGAATTACAATAGGAAAATATGCAGGATCTGCATGATTAACAGAACCAAATAATCTTGCTTGTAAAATATCAAATTCTGAAGGCGCAAGTAGTTTTCTCATAAAAGTTGACACAGAATTTAGCCCGGTACCAATAATAATTCCAACTAAAAGCATAAGTTGTAAATTCCCGTATTTACCGGAAAGTAACCATCCATAAAGTATCAAACTCATGAAGACCATAACAACAACTTGGAATAAAAATGATCCAATTCCATTAAAATTTATTAACGCACTAGCACCAAAGAAGAATACTGTACTCGTTTGAATTGCTGAATAAAGTGATTCGAAACCTAAAAGTGAAGGAGTAATAATTTTATTATTCGTAATAGATTGGAAAGCAACTGTCGACAAGCTATGGCAAACCGCAGCAATAATCATTGCAACAATAGCTACTATCCTTCTCTTAACAACTGGGATAAAAGAAGGTGAATCTATCGGAACTGGATTGTTATACACTAAAAGTCCATATGAAGAAAGGAGACCTAAACCAATCAATGTTATCAATAAAATCCAATAACGTCTTGCTTCCTTCTTAGAACGAAAAGCGCTAGCTGATCTACTTTCATTATGAAGGCTATAATCGATTTCGACATTTTCTTTATTTCTATATTCTAATGTGATCATCGTAGCCTCCTTGGTTTTCTTTGTCTCAATAAAATAGTAATAAACACGACTGCTCCCACTGTTGCAAGTATTAAAGAAACAGGTAATTCAAAAGGCTTTATAATTGTTCGAGAAATGATGTCACAGGCAGTTATTGACCCCATTCCGATCACACAAACCCAAGGTAAATTACTCCTAAGATCATCACCTCTAAACATTGAAACGATATTTGGCACAATTAATCCTAAGAAAGGTAAGTGTCCAATAACAGCTGCAACAATTCCAACTGCAACAGAGATAAGACCAGTCCCACAAAGAACAATTCTATTGTAATTAACTCCAAGGCTTGTTGCGACATCTTCTCCTAGTCCAGCTAAAGTCAATCTATTAGCATACATAAAAATAAGAAAAGTAATGATAACAATCAGCCATAAATATTCATATCTTCCCACTTGAATGTTAGCAAATGAACCTACGAACCAAGTTTCAATACTTTGTGTCTTTTGAAAAAGGAGTCCCAAAAAAGTAGACACTGCAGAAATAACTGCTCCAAGCATCAATCCAATAATCGGGACAATTAAAGACGAACGAAGTTTAACTCTTCTTAAAAATAAAAAGAAAATCATAGTTCCTATAAAAGAAAAAATGATTGCACCAGTCATTCTTTGCACTAAAGTCGGGGCAGGGAATAATAAATATACAAAAAGCAGGCCTAAGCCTGACCATTCAATAGTCCCCGTTGTAGTAGGTTCAACAAAACGATTCTGTGTAATAAGTTGCATGACGAGCCCTGCCATCGCCATTGCAGCTCCAGTAAGCATTAATGCAACTGTTCTCGGAACACGAGTTATGAAAAACATCTCCATTCCGTCCTCTTGTCCACGTATATCATAAACTCCAGTAAACAGTGATATAATCCCTAAAATTATAACAACTATAATCGCTATTATAAAAGATTTTGTCCATAATTTATTGTGATTATAAAACTGGGGTTGAGAAATATTCTCAACCCTAGAAATTATATTTTTTGACACTGTTTCGTACTCCTTTACACTACTTAGCTAAAGTTTTTGCAAGATTTCCAAACAACTCTATATAAGTCTGAATTGATTCATTTGTGTAAGTATCTTCTGGTGCATAAACAACTTGTTTTTTAGAAACAGCAGTTGTGTTTTGAAGAGCTGGTGATTTAGAAATAACATCCTTAGCAGGTGTTGAAGTAGCTGCATCAGATGTTGCAGCATCACGATCTAATACGAAAAGCCAATCAGGATTTGTTTGTGCAATAGCTTCAACAGAAACGTCATCACCTTTATGACCTGCAGTAGAATTTGAAACTTCTAGTGCTGGAACCCAACCGAAAATTTCATACATTGGTCCCCAAACACGACCAGAATGTGGAGCAGCAAAACCAATATTCCCACCAGTAACGATAACACTCATAACTTTATCTTTTCCGTTATAAGCAGATTTTGCAGTTTCAATAGATTTATCAAAATCAGCCACTAATTTTTTAGCTTCTTTATCTTTATCAAAGATTTTTCCTAAAGTAATTGTAGAATCTTTAAGTCCTTTTACTAAGTTTTCTCCAGGCTTAGTAGCCTTCTCTGAAACATCAAAATTAAGATCAATAACTGCTGCATTTGGTACTAATTTTTTGATTTCTTCGTAATGGTCAGCAAATCTTTGACCAACGATTACAAGGTCAGGGTTTGCAGCTGCAATAATTTCAAGATTTGGCTCACGGTGATTCCCAATATTTTGAACTTTTTCATCCTTTTTATATGCTGAATCAGCAGGCATGATATCCTTTGGAGCAGCCGCTAATTTAATTCCCCAATCAGCTAAAGTTTCAAACGTTCTATTATCTAAAGCAACTACATTCTTTGGATTTACAGGAACTGTAACTTTTCCATGCGCATCAGTGATTTCAACCGTTTTTGTCTTATCACTACTATTATCTTTAGTAGCCTTCGAAGTTTCTTTACCTGAATCTGAGCAAGCTACTAACATTAAAGTGAAAATTGCTAGAATACTTACTAATTTTAAAAGCATAGTTTTTTTCATATGTATACTCCTTATAGTGTGATTTATTTCGAAAATGATGACATCCATAGATTGAATTAGAAAGTGACTTTTATTCAATTGAATCGCTATTGATAATCATTTTCATTTGAACATCCTGTTAATTAGTATAGTCATTAATTCTGTGAAAATCTTGTGAATGGTGCGAATTCATAAAATCAGGTATAAAAAGTAATATGTGAAGTCGGGCGTGTTGATTAACCTTTATTCTTCAGAGCGTGTCGATTTTTTTCGAGTAGACACTTTCAGTAGATCTGGTCTCAACTAATGCGAGCTAGAATCATCCTCTCCACACTACCCAAAAGATGCTCATTAATAGCTAATGTTTTCATAATCCATTGCCTGATAGAAATATTCTTTTTACAGTTTTCATCTATTAATATTTCTCAGAAACTATTTGATTAACACATTTAACAAAAAAACGAGTAAAACTGAATGAAATAGTTTTACTCGTTTTCTATTACCTTATTTTATCATTCAATCATTGAATAGCCTCTGCCGTGTATCGTTTGAATATATCTCTCTTTCTTCTCGCACTTTAACTTTTTTCTTACATACCCAATATATAAGTCTACTACATTTGGATTTACTACTACATTATATCCCCATACTTGATTCAAAAGCATTTCACGGCTCAATATTGTGTTTTTATTCTTGATTAAAAATACAAGTAAATCGTACTCCCGCTTAGTAAGCGAGAGGTTTTTGCCACCTTTTTTCACAATATTGCTAGATGCATCAACAAAGAGATCTTTAAATTGAAAAAAGTTTATCTCCTTTTGCTGGTTACAATCACTTCTCCTTAAAATTGCTTGAACTCTTGCTACTAATTCTTCTTTCGCAAATGGTTTTCTTATATAATCATCTGCTCCTGCTTGTAACCCTGCTACGCAATCCTTACTAGAAATATTGTCAGTCACAATAATGATCGGTGTCGTTTTAACAAGTCGTATTTGTCTGCAAATTTCTGGTCCAGATATACTTAATGAATCCCAATCCAATATGATAATATCCCAATCTTGTTCATATATTATATTTAAACCTTCGTTTTCATTGTGAAGTTTTAAAATGAAATAGCCTTCTTGCGTTAGACCGCTTACGATTTTCTTCGCTAAAGACCGTTCATTCTTAATTACTAAAACCTGCTTCACCGATGGTTCACCTCTACTTCAATATAACTTAGTTAGATAAAAAATTATCCCAAAAAATAATTTAAGATTTATAAATTTTAAATTCCTAAAAAATCCGTTATAACAGCTTATTAGGAGAACTCTATATAATCTTACAATAGGTATGGATAAAAACACAAAACATATAAAGATTTGAATAAAGTGAAATTTTAATGAAATCTCACCAATTGGGCGTTTACGGTCAGCTATAGTATCTATCTGCTTATCATCAATAACTAGTTCTTCATTTTCTGTTTCAGGGGTACCGCCCGATTCCCATCAACTTAAGCATTTTATAAAACCACAAAATGAAAAAATGGCATTCTCTCTATTACTTTAAATCTAGAAAACAAATCACTTCAATATTTTCTGAATATTATGGGAGGATGTAAATACTGTGAACACTGTATATTTAGTGTTTAGTTGACCTTATAATAAAAAAAGCGCGCTAAATTGAATTGAAAGGTGCAAAAACATGATTACAAATCAACAACTAGTAATAAACAATTTGGAAGAAAAATTAAAAGTATTTACTCATACAGTTAGCGGAAAACTTACAAAGGAAGAAGATTTCATCATAGCAAATACAGAAATTCCTACTGATACATTCAATGTAGTATTGCCGAAATCTCCAAATATCAAAAATGCAGTTAAGATTAGAGATGGAATCAATAATTTTTCATATAAAAAATATCCCTTTAGTATTTGGATTGATGCTCAGCATTTAACTGAGGATTGGACAAAACTTATGCAAGAATATGACCTAAAAGAAGCGGAACGTAATGTAATGATGAAACTTGAAAATACTCTTAATGTTGATCAAAGAATTTCCCATCAACTTATGATTACTAATGTGAAAAATAATGAAGAACTTTTAAAATATATAGACGTATTCATGAGCTTATTCGAGGGTACACCAGAAAAAGATGCATTAAAAAGTTATTTTAATAAGTTTTCACAAGTAAAATTAGGTTCAGAAGTTCAAATGTTTATTGGATGCATAGATGACATGCCTGTAACTACTGGTTTATTAATAGAAAGCAAAGATAGTTATGGTATTTATGATGTGATGACAAAAGAAACATTTAGAGGTAAAGGAATTGGCAGTGAAATGTTTCAATTTCTTCTAAATCAAACAACGGATAAACAAAAACCAGTTGTATTACAGGCTTCAGATGATGGGAAAAATATCTATAAGCGATTTGGATTTATAGATGTCGGAGAAATGGTTGTATTTGAATAAAAGGTTTTCTTATTAAGCTATAGGGCGGAATTGTTGAGCAACATAGATAGGAAATGATCCAACTTTTTATAAAAGAATAAACCAATTGAAAATATTAAGGGCGTGTTTTGAACAATCTTTTTTCAAAACACGCTTTTTTCTTTTTGTTTGTTTATCAAGGTTATTTGCTTAACTTGAACAAACTTTATTCTAAAACAACATGAATTATTAATTAAAATCACTTTGAAGAAGCATATCTTTACATAACAAAAAAGAAGCATAAACCTGCACATTATGCAAAGTTATGCTTCCTGTTATACAAAATAAAAAAACCACCAAATATGTATTGGTGGAGACGGTGGGAGTCGAACCCACGTCCAAAAATATCGGCACTTAAGCTTCTACGAGTGTAGTCGATATATTAGCATTTCGCAAACTCTTCGGCCTATCGACAGGCTTCCAAGTTGCTAGTCTGATTGTTCTCTTCCTTCGCCCTCAGACGGCGAACTCCGGCGTAGTCCACTTAGTTTGAGTCCCTTACCCTACCACATGGACGATGGAGGGAGGAACCTTTAGTGCAATTAAGCAGCTAAAGAAAGATTGTTTTGTTTGCCAATTATAGGCTTTGACGTTTTAACGAGGCCGATCCCCTCGACTCGCAACCTAAGCTCGAACTATCCCTGTCGAATCCGTAACGTCCCCATGATAAAAATGGAGCATACGAAGAAAATATCGTGATAGCTACTAAGAGCTGTTTTTCAATGTGCAACAACCTTACATAAGTTATTATATCATACGCGCGCCGTTTTACAAATGTAAATATCTGTATTACATCTTTTGGCGATCACGGAACACGCGTGCAATTTCACGTTTCGCTTCTTTCTCTTTTAAATCATGACGTTTATCATATTGTTTCTTACCTTTTGCTAAACCAAGTGCCATCTTTGCAAATCCATTTTTCAAATAGATTCTAAGTGGAACTAATGCGTAACCTGTTTCTTTTGCAGCTCCCGCTAGTTTATCAATTTCTTTTTTATGAAGAAGTAATTTTCTCGTGCGAAGCGGATCATGGTTGAAACGATTCCCTTGCTCGTACGTATTAATATGCATATTATGAACCCATACTTCACCATTATGTATACGTGCAAACGCATCTTTCAAGTTCACGCGACCAGCGCGAATCGACTTAATTTCCGTTCCTTGAAGGACAAGCCCTGCTTCGTATGTTTCTTCGATGAAATAATCATGAAATGCTTTTTTATTTTGTGCAATAACCTTACCTGTACCTTTTGGCATATAACGTCCCTCCTCTATTTTTACTATTGTAACAAATGTTACTAAAAAGCGAAAGTGGCTCGCTTAGAATCTTTGGACATTGGAACTCCCGACAGAGAAGCGCTTTTTGCTTCGTCCGAGGGAGTGAAATGGCCAACAGATTCTAGCCACTGTAGCTGGATTCCATTAAAAAGCGAAAGTGGCTCGTTCAGAATGTGAGGTGGATGGAGCTTCTGACCTTGAGGCGCCCTTTGCCTCTGGGGAAGAAGCGAAGCCGCCAAACATTCTAGCCACTGTAGCTGGATTACACAAAAAGCGAAAGTAGCTCGCTCAGAATCTTTGGACATTGGAACTCCCGACAGAGAAGCATTTTTTGCTTCGTTCGAGGGAGTGAAATGACCAATAAAAAGAAAAGAGTGGCTTCGCTTTTCATCAAAGCGAAGCCACTCTTTTCTTACTTACGCTTTTTCTTTTTCTTCTTAAATCCTGGTACGTTTTCAAAGAATCCTTTTTTCTTCTTGCCATTACCATCTTTTTTCCCTGGCTGACTAGCGGACGTGGATGCTGATGCTGATCCTCTTCCTGTGCTTTTACCTTTGCCACCACGGTCAAATTTTCTACCTGTACCGCGTTCGCCACCGCGCTCATTACTGCGCTCGCTACGTCCACCCCGTTTCTTTCTGCCTGTTCTTGGCTGTTCGATAACGACTGGACGATCTTTGAACTTACGGCGAGGTGTACCTTTCATGCCAACGATTTCAAAGTCAATTGCGCGCTCGTCTTTGTTTACGTTAATAACGCGAATTGTAATTTCGTCACCGATGCGGAATACGTTACCTGTACGTTCTCCAATCATTGCGAAATGCTTCTCGTCGTAACGGTAGTAATCATCCGTTAAGTAACTAACGTGTACAAGACCTTCAATTGTATTTGGAAGCTCTACGAATAAACCGAAGTTTGTTACAGAGCTAATCATACCATCATACTCTTCACCGATCTTATCGACCATATACTCTGCTTTTTTCATTTCGTCTGTTTCACGCTCTGCTTCAACAGCACGACGTTCCATATTAGAAGAGTGTTCTGCAATCTCTGGTAAGTTTTCACGCCATTTTGCTTGTGTTTCACTGTCGACTTTACCGTTAATGACGTATTCACGAATCAATCTATGAACGATCGTATCTGGGTAACGACGAATCGGCGATGTGAAATGCGTGTAGAACTCAGTTGATAAGCCGAAATGTCCTAAGCTTTCCGAATCGTAACGTGCTTGCTTCATAGAACGAAGCATAACCGTTGAAATTACTACTTCTTCAGGCTGTCCTTGAACCATTTCAAGGATTTGTTGTAATGCACGAGGATGTACTTCATTCGCACGTCCTTTTACCGCATATCCGAAGTTCGTTACAAACTCGAAGAATCGCTCTAACTTATCTTCTTTCGGATCTTCATGGACGCGGTACATGAATGGTACGTTCATCCAGTGGAAGTGTTCTGCTACTGTTTCGTTCGCAACAAGCATAAATTCTTCAATTAACTTTTCTGATACAGAACGATCACGCATGACAACATCAGTCGGTTTTCCTTCTTCATCCACTAATACTTTTGCTTCTTTAAAGTCAAAGTCAATTGCACCACGGCGCATACGCTTTTCACGTAAAATTTGTGCCAATTGACCCATCTCTTTAAACATTGGTACTAATGGTTCATAGCGCTTGATTAACTCTTCGTCCTCATCTTCTAAAATGCTTCTTACATCAGCATATGTCATACGCTCTGTCGTTTTAATCACACTTTGGAAAATCTCGTGTTTGACAACATCACCTAAGTTGTTGATTTCCATTTCACAAGAAAGTGTCAGACGGTCTACTTTCGGATTTAATGAACAAATACCGTTAGATAGACGGTGTGGAATCATTGGAATTACACGATCAACAAGATATACACTCGTCGCTCTTTCCGCTGCCTCAACATCAATTGGAGAACCTTCTTCAACGTAATGACTTACATCCGCAATATGAACACCAAGCTTGTAATTACCGTTCTCAAGCTTCGTTACTGTAACAGCATCATCTAAGTCCTTTGCGTCTGCACCATCAATCGTTACAATCATTTGGTCACGTAAATCACGGCGATCTTTCAAGTCTTCTTCTGAAATCGTTTCTGGTACACTGTTTGCATGCTCCATCACTTCCTCAGGAAATGCTAAAGGTAAATGATGTTTATGGATGACCGATAAAATATCTACTCCTGGATCATTTTTATGACCTAGAATTTGAATAACTTCACCTTCCGCACTTAAACGATTCTCTGGATAGCTCGTAATTTTAACAACTACTTTATGGCCTTCTACAGCACCCATGGATGCGCTTTTCAAGATGAAAATATCACTTGTCCAACGCTTATTGTCAGGTATAACAAACCCAAAGTTTTTCGATTCTGTATATGTACCAACTAGTTCTTTCGTTCCACGTTCTAAAATGCGTACAATTGAACCTTCTTGACGTGAACCACTTGATTGTGAACTAAGGCGTGCTAATACTGTATCACCGTGAAGTGCACCGTTTAATTCTGTAGGAGGAATGAAAAGATCATCATCTCCCGTTTTCTTCTCTTCTGGCACAACGAAAGCAAAGCCACGCGCATGTCCAATTAACTTACCACGCACTAAATTCATTTTTTCTGGAAGACCATAACGATTGCTACGTGTACGAATAACAAGTCCCTTCTCTTCCATCATTACAAGTGCCTTTACAAAATCTTTAAAGCCCTCAGAACCTTTAATTCCAAATGCCTCTTCTAACTCTTGTATCGTTAACGGTTTATACGCTTCTTCTCTCATAAATAATAACAACTTATCAATATGTTCTTGTGTGATTTCTTCCAAGCAAAAATACCTCCTTTAAACCCTTATATTATTTAGTGTATCCGAAAGATGGGGGATGTATAAAGCGAAAATTCAATACTCCCCTAATGATTTTTTTACAGTTTCCATAAAAATTTCCTTATGAAAAAAAGAGGCAACTAGATCTTACCAATCTAGTTGCTCCAAGAAGTTATATACATCCTCATGTAGCTCGTCACGTTGCTTATCCAGTGTAATGACATGCGTAGAGTCTTCATACCATTTAA